>CALMNY010000172.1 GCA_937872125.1 uncultured Candidatus Competibacteraceae bacterium
AGCCTTCGATATCCCGGGAGATTTGGCGCGATCCTGGTTATTGCTTCCAAATCCTCATCGAAGGCCCAACAGCGCGGTTCTCAGGCCCTGGATGAATGGAATGGACATTACCCGCCGATCTTCCGATACCTGGATTATCGATTTCGGCTCACACATGACCGAAGCCGAGGCATCCCTTTTTGAAGCTCCGTTTTCCCATGTAGTAAAAACTGTAAAACCTGAACGAGAGAAAAACAGAACTGAATCACTGCGTATTTCCTGGTGGAGGCACGAAAGGCCCAGAGAGGACATGATCTTATTACTGGCAATGATCTCTCGCTTCATCGCAACCCCACGGGTTGCAAAACATCGGTCTTTTGTATGGATCGATTCGAGGATTATCCCCGATAGCCAAATTATCGTCATTGCCCGCGACGACGACACCACCTTTGGGATTCTGCACAGCCGGTTTCATGAACTCTGGGCTTTGCGGCTGGGCACCAGCCTTGGAGAAACTCCCCGCTACACCCCGACCACCACTTTCGAGACCTTTCCCTTTCCGGCGGGGCTGCAACCGAACCGGAATACCCTCATCCCAACCCCTCTCCCAGAGGGCGAGGGGCTTGAAGCCGCCGCCATTGCCGACGCCGCCCGCCGCCTGAACGAACTCCGCGAAAACTGGCTCAACCCGCCGGAGTGGGTTCAGCGCGTACCGGAAGTCGTACCCGGCTATCCCGACCGGTGGTTGCCCGTGGACGAAAAAGCCGCCGCCCTGCTCAAAAAACGCACGCTCACCCATCTGTACAACGAGCGACCCGCCTGGCTGGCGAACGCCCACCGGGATCTGGACGCTGCCGTCGCCGCCGCCTACGGTTGGCCGGCGGATCTGAGCGACGACGAGGTATTGCGCTGCCTGCTGGCGCTGAACCAGGAGCGGGCGCTGGAAAACTCTTGACCACTCCAATCCTTCCAGGAGAAAGGACATGCACATCGAAGCCGAACTGGATGATGTTTACACCGAACGGCTGTTGGAATTGCAAAAGCGATTAAACAAATCCTTGCCGCAACTGATCGCCGAAATGCTAGCCAAAGCTATTGATGAAACCCCCATACCCCCCGAAATCGAAGGCCAGAAAGTGCTTCGAATCCTGGAAGAGCATGGACTTCTTGGGTGCATGGAAGGCAACGGCCATCTTGCCGTGGATTACAAAAAGCACTTATGGGGCAATCCATGATTATTGCTGATACCGGATTCTGGGTTGCGCTCCTCGACCGGCGCGACAACCTCCACCAAAGGGTCAGAATCTGCGCGGCCCAAATCCAAGAACCACTGATCACCACCCTACCCGTTATCACCGAAGTCTGCTATTTCCTGCAAACTCGCTGTGGACCCAAACAGTCGGCAGAATTTCTCATAGCCCAGAGGGAGGGCCTGTTCCAGATTTTCACGATTGGCGAGTCCGAACTACCCCACATGGCCCTGCTGATGCGTCAATATGCAAATTTACCGATGGATTTTGCCGACGCCTCTCTGGTTATCCTGGCCGAACATCTTGGCCACGGGCGCATCGTCTCCACCGATCAGCGCGATTTCCAGGCCTACCGCTGGAAAAACCATCATCCATTTCATAACTTGCTGGAATGATGATCATCTCCCAGGCAAGCCAACAAATCCCAGTGGCCGACGTGTAAGCGCGATTTCCCCGGTTGAATCCAGGCGAGACGCTGGGCCTGATTCGCTCACGCTGTAACTAACCTCAGCGCCGCGGCAAACCGGGCGCTGGTCGTCGGCCAGTCCGGCAAAGCGCGTCGGGCCACCCGCGCACCCGCCATCAACCGTTCGCGCAACCCCGGTTCCGTCATGACGCGCGCCAGCGCCTCGGCCAGCGCCGCCGGGGTCGGCAGCGGAAAACTGGCGTCGAGACGGTGCAAGTCCACCCGCCACCCCAGTGCCGTCAGCCCTGCCATGATTTGGCGGTCGTAGAGATAGCCGCCAGTGCGGGTTTCGAAATCACCGGGAATCAGAAAATGGACGTGGTTCATGGCAGCGGTCCCTCATAGGTGGCCCAGGCAACGTGGGATTCGTGCAAGGTAACGCGCATCGAACTCAAACCGGCGGCGTGAACCCCCAGTTGACTGTCCTCGATCCGCGCCGCGATGCGATTGAAGATAGCCCGGGCCAGAAATTCGGTGGTGGTGTAGCCAGCGAATCATAAAATGGTCACAGACGCAGATGGTGTACATGGCTGAACCTTGATGGGCAGGAAATCCAGGCGTTCGATTACGGGTTTGACCGCAATAGTATTAGACTACCGCGCCGGAACGCCCGGTTCTTTTTTCCGCAACCCGTCCGGTGGGGCATCCGCCCCCGCAATCCCGCTATGAATTCCGAATGAATCCCGAAACTTTCGTGCACTGGTTTCGCCAGGCCGGTCCCTATATCAATGCCCATCGCGGTCGGACGTGCGTCGTGCAGTTCAGCGGCGCTGCAGTGGAGGCCGAGACTTTTCCCAGCCTGATGGACGATCTCGCCCTGCTGCACAGCCTGGGCATTCGCCTGGTGCTGGCGCATGGCGCGCGACCCCAGATCGAGCAGCGGCTGCGCGAAGCCGGGCGCGAGGGACACTACGTCAATGGTTTGCGGCTCACCGAAGCCGAGGACCTGCGCTACGTTAAACAGGCCATCGGGCGGGCGCGGATTCGCATCGAGGCGCGGCTGTCCATGGGGCTGGCCAACTCACCGATGCACGGCGCGCGCTTGCGGGTCGCGTCGGGCAACCTGGTCACCGCCCGACCGCTCGGAGTGCGCGACGGGGTGGATTACGGCTTCACCGGCGAGGTACGGCGGATTGACGACCGCGCCATTCGCCTGTGGCTGGAGCAGGACGCCATCGTGCTGCTGTCGCCGCTGGGCTACTCGCCGACCGGGGAAATCTTCAACCTGAGCGCCGAAGAAGTGGCCGCCGCCGCCGCGCACGCGCTGCGCGCCGACAAGCTGCTGATCCTGAGCGAGCATCTGGAATTGTGCGCCCCGGGCGGGCAGCCGATCCGCGAACTCAGCCCCAGCGACGCCGAACGGCGCCTGACCGAACCGCCGGCTCCGAACGAGGAAACCGCCCGCCATTTGCGTCTGGCATTGCGGGCCTGCCAGGGCGGCGTGCGGCGGGTGCACCTGCTCGACCGGCGACTGGACGGGGCGCTGCCGCTGGAACTGTTCACCCGCGACGGCGTCGGCGTCATGCTCACCGCCGACATCTACGAAGGACTGCGCCCCGCGACGATTGACGATGTCGGCGGCTTGCTGGAACTGATCCAGCCGCTGGAAGAAGACGGCGCACTGGTGCGGCGCTCGCGGCAACGGCTGGAAATGGAAATTGACCGCTTTTCGGTGCTGGAGCGCGATGGCGCCATCATCGGCTGCGCCGCGCTGTATCCCTTCGCCGAGGAGCGGCTGGGCGAACTGGCCTGCGTCGCGGTGCATCCTGACTACCGCAACAGCGGTCGGGCCGAAATGTTACTGCGGATCATCGAACGGCAGGCCCGCACCCAGGGTTTGCTAAAGTTGTTCGTGCTGACGACTCGCGCCGCCCACTGGTTCCGCGAACGCGGCTTTGAACCCGCCGAAGTCGCCGACCTGCCCATGGGCAAGCAGGCGCTCTATAACTGGCAACGGCGCTCGAAAGTGTTCATCAAAACCCTGTAAGCTGTTCCCATTATCCCTTTGCCGAGGATTTCACGCCATGTTGCCTACCGCCTCCCGCTCCGGGCCGTTCAGGCGCTACGGCCTGGCCGATTTTCAGTCAGGCAGGGTACGCACCGCGTACCTTGGCGCTGGCCGGTACGCGGTGCGTACCCTGCGGCTTCTGATACTGGGCTGGATCACAGGCGAGCGCTCTTATAACAACAGGCGATTTTCCAAAAAGATCATACCGGTGGGTCGGGCTTTAGCCTGACTTTTTAAGCCAATCATCTCAAAGAGTTAGGCTAAAGCCCAACCCACATTCTGGTAGAGTCTTTGTCAGAAATCACCATAAACCCTGGAACTGGCCATGACTACGTTCTCCGTCGAGCCTTCCCGCATCTTGATCGTTGATGACGCCCCGGCCAATATTGAAGTGCTCCTCGGGATGCTGGAAGACGATTATGACTTGAGCTTCGCCACCTCGGGCCGCCAGGCGCTGGCCCGCCTGGCGAAGGGCTACCGGCCGGATTTGATTCTGCTGGATGTGATGATGCCGGAGATGGACGGCTACGAGGTATGCGCCACGCTCAAACAGGACGCCCGCACTCAGAATATTCCGGTGATCTTTGTCACAGCCCGCACCGATGCCGACAGCGAAACCCGGGCGCTGACCATCGGCGCGGTGGATTTCATCCACAAACCGCTCAATCGGGCGGTGGTGCGGGCGCGCGTGAAACTCCATCTTGAACTGGCCCAGCACCGCCACCATCTGGAAGAGCTGGTGCACGCCCGCACCCGCGAACTGGCCGAAGCGCGCGATGATGCGGAAAGCGCCAACCGGGCCAAAAGCGCCTTTCTGGCCAACATGAGCCATGAATTGCGCACCCCGATGAATCACATCATCGGCTTCGCCTATCTGCTGGGCCGTGACTTCCATGAGGCGCGGGCCAACCACCTGGTGGAACAGATCCACCACGCCTCCCGTGTGCTGCTGGGACTGATCAACGATATCCTGGATCTCTCCCGCCTGGAATCCGACCGGTTTCGGCTGGAAACCCTGGCGTTCGATTTGCCATCGCTGTTGGACCGGGCCGAGAACGGGATCCGAGACAGCGCCACGCGCAAGGGGCTTGTACTGGTCCGGGAAGTGGATCCCGATCTGCCTTCACTGCTCAAGGGAGACCCGATTCGCCTGCAACAGATTCTCGGCAACCTGCTGGGCAACGCCGTCAAGTTCTCCGAGCAGGGCCGTATTACGCTCCGGGCGCAGTTAAGCAAGGTATATCCGGAGGCGGTCACCGTGCAGTTCGAGGTGGAGGATCAGGGAATTGGCCTGTCCAACGAGTTGCAGGCCAAGCTCTTTCAAACCTTCAAGCAGGGGGATGGCTCGGATACGCGCCAGCACGGCGGCCTGGGTTTGGGGCTGGCGCTCAGCCAGCGGCTGGTGGCGCTGATGGGAGGCGAGATGGGGGTGCGCAGCACGCCCGGCCAGGGCAGTTGCTTCTGGTTTCGCGTGCGGTTGGCGGTTAGCCCGCCGCCGGACACCACCCCGGCCACAGCCCACGACACTGATTGGCAACGGGTGGCGGAAGTCGCCACCGCTCTGAGCGATTACCTCACTGCGAGCGACTTCCAGGCGCAGACTCTGTGGACCGCCTCGGAGGAGTTGCTCAAGCCGGTGCTGCAAGACCGGTTTGAGGCGTTTCGGGAAGCCATGAGCGCCTTTGATTTCGAGCAGGCCCATCAGTTACTCCAGGAGGCCATGGTCGCCGCGCACTGATCGGGAAAGCAGCTTGATTGCGCTGAGCGCCGAGAACAGCCGGCGTAAGCACTCAAGGCACCCGATTACCCACACCTGCATGTTATTGATTAGTAAAATGATAATAAGCAAACGTTCCCTCCCCCCTGGCGGGGGAGGGTTAGGGTGGGGGGGTTA
>CALMNY010000173.1 GCA_937872125.1 uncultured Candidatus Competibacteraceae bacterium
GGTGGTCAGCCGCGAAATCGCCGACCGGCTTTTAGTGGAACAGGAACGCCGCGCTGCCGCCGAAACCGCCATTCAGGCCGCTGAACAACGCGTTCAAGCCGCCACGGAAACCGTCGCCCAAATCCGTGCCGAAACCGCTGCCCGCATCGCCCAAACCGAAACCGCGTTGCAACAAACACGGGCGGACATGGCGCAACAACTGGTCGAAGCCCGGCAGCGATTTGAAGCCGAACGCCAGCGTGGCGAAGCCAGCGAGGCGCGATGGCTGGCCATGCTCGATCAACTGCGCGCCGAACAGACAGCGGAACGTCAGACCTTCGCAACCGAGCGCCAGGAATGGAAAAATCAGGAAATCGCCTGGCGGGAGCAACGGGAAATCCAGCACCGTGAAACTGCCGAACTGCGGGCCACCCTGGCTGTAGCCGAGGAACGCCAGCACACTTTAGTCAATGAAATCGGACAGTTACGCCCTCTGCTTCAACTCGCGGAAACGCGCTATCTCGATGCCGTCCGCGATGCGGAAGCCCTGCGCGGCGAATTGAAAGCGGCGTTGGCGGATCGCCAACACTTGCAACGCCAGTTGGAAGCTCGGCCTCCTCTCCCCTCCAACCCGGTTCAAACCCAGGCGCCGGATTCACCGTGATGGCCTCTTCTGTTGGCCAGCGGGGATAGCTGCTAACATTTCACCGCCTTACTCCACGAAGGAACAAACAACCATGAGAACCCGATTCTGGAAGAACCTGTTGGCGACAACGCTGCTGCTGACCGGCATCGGCATTGCTCAGGCCGCCGACCCTATCAAAATTGGCTCTTTTTTGATCGTGACCGGTCCGGCCTCATTTCTGGGCGACCCAGAACTGAAAACCCTGCAAATGGTTGTCGAGGACCTGAACGCCAAGGGTGGCGTCAACGGCCGCAAGCTCGAACTGATCCACTACGACACTGGCGGCAATGCCAAGGACGCGGTCAGCTTCGTCAAGCGCCTGATTAAAAAGGATAACGTAGATCTGCTCATCGGCGGCACCAGCTCCGGCGACACCTTGGCCGTCATCCCCGACGTGGAAAAGGAAGGCATCCCGTTCATCTCGCTGGCCGCCGCCGTCGAAATCACCGAACCGCCCAAAAAATGGGTCTTCAAAGTCGCGCCCACCGACCGCATGGCCGTCGCCAGGGTTCTGGAAGACCTGCGCAAGCGCGGCTTGACCAAAGTCGCCCTGATCACCGGCGATGGCGGTTTTGATAAATCGGGCCGCGAGCAAGTCCTCAAGCTGGCTCCTCAATACGGTATTACCCTGGTCGCCGACGAGTCCTATGGCAACAAGGACACGGATATGACCGCCCAGTTGACCAAGATTCGCGCCACCGACGCACAAGCGATCTTTAACTTCGGCTTCGGTCAGGCTCCGGCCATCGTCACCAAAAACATCAAGCAACTGGGCATCACCCTCCCCCTCTACCACTCGCACGGCGTCGCCTCCAGGACCTTCATCGAGTTGGCCGGCGAAGCGGCGGAAGGCGCCCGTCTGCCGGCAGCGGCGCTGGTCGTCGCCGAGCAACTGCCTGACAGCGACCCTCATAAACCGGTTCTGCTCGCGTACAAAAAACAATACGAAGCCAAGCACGGCCCGGTTTCCACCTTCGGCGGCCATGGCTACGACAGCCTGATGATCGCCAAGGCTGCGCTGGAACGCGCCGGTGGCCCGGACAAGGCCAAGGTGCGCGACGAGATCGAGAAAACCCAGGGCTTCATTGGCACCGCCGGCCTATTCAACCTGAGCGCCCAGGATCACATGGGCCTGGGTTCGGATGCCTTCAAGCTGGTGGAAATCCGCAATGGCGCCTGGAAAATCATCGAATAACCCACATTCCGCTACACTTTACCGCCCACCCATCCGGCGGCGGGTCCAGCCTCAGCCACCCGCCAGCCGCTGATTAGCACCAACGAGGTCCGCACCATCCATGAATGCCGTGGTTCAAGCCCAGGCTGAAAGCCGTCATCTCCTCTCCGGCAACGAAGCGGTCGCCCG
This sequence comes from uncultured Candidatus Competibacteraceae bacterium, assembly GCA_937872125.1. Taxonomy (GTDB): domain Bacteria; phylum Pseudomonadota; class Gammaproteobacteria; order Competibacterales; family Competibacteraceae; genus Contendibacter. Next base: position 2,028 of record CALMNY010000173.1, read on the forward strand.
CGCCGCCTGGGAAGCCGGCGTCCGGGTCGCTGCCGCCTATCCTGGCACCCCCGCCACCGAAATCCTGGAAAACATCGCGCTTTATCCCGACATCTACTCCGAATGGTCGGTCAACGAAAAAGTCGCAGTGGAAGTCGCCATAGGCGCTTCGCTGGCGGGATCGCGTTCGCTGGCGGCCATGAAGCACGTCGGCATGAACGTCGCGTCCGACGCCTTCATGACTCAATCGCTGGCCGGCGTGGTCGGCGGGCTGGTCATCGTGGTAGCCGACGACGTGGGGCTGTCCTCCTCGCAGAACGAGCAGGATTCCCGCTACTGGGGCCGCTTTGGCCACCTGCCGATCCTGGAGCCGGCGGATTCCCAGGAAGCCTACGAAATGGTCAAACGGGCCTTCGCCCTCTCCGAGGACTACGAAGTCCCGGTCATCGTCCGCATGACCACCCGCGTCTGCCACGTTAAGGCCATGGTGACGGTCGAAGGCGAACGGATCGAACATCGCGCCGCCGGTTTTGAAAAAAATCCCCAGCGTTGGGTGATGACTCCCGCCAACGCCAAGCCGCGCCTGCCGCTGATGCACGAGCGCGACCGCAAATTCCGCGAACTGAGCGAAACCATTGACCTCAACATCGCGTTCGCTGGCAGTGATCGCCGCATCGGCTTCATCACTTCCGGCCCTGCGTTCATGCACGTCCGCGAGACTTTCCCCAATGCGCCGGTGCTCAAGCTCGGCTTCAGTTGCCCGCCGCCGCTGGATAAAATTCGCGCCTTCGCCGGCCAGGTGGATACGTTGGTGGTGGTCGAGGAAACCGAACCACTGCTGGAAACCGAAATTCGCGCCGCCGGCCTGGACGTTCGCGGCAAGGACATTCTGCCGCGCTTTGGCGAACTGGCGCCCAACGTGCTCCGTCCCGCGATCAAGCCCCTGCTGGGCGAACCTTACGAAGTCCCGAAACGCTCCCAAGCCAGCGTTTTTCCCCGCCCGCCGACCATGTGCGCCTCCTGCCCGCATCTCGGCCCCTACTTCGCCCTCTCCCACATCCGCAACCTCAACATCATCGGCGACATCGGTTGCTACACCCTCGGCGCGGGCCATCCCTGGAACGCGCTCGACACCTGCACCTGCATGGGCGCATCGCTGAGCATGGCCCACGGCATGGACAAGGGGCGCGGCGAATCCGACCAGAAGAAGCATATCGTCGCGGTGATTGGCGACTCCACCTTCCTGCACATGGGCATGCAGGGCCTGCTCAACATGATCTACAACCGGGGCAACGTCACCGTGCTGCTGCTGGACAACCGCTCGGTCGGCATGACCGGCGGCCAGGAGAATCCCGGCACCGGCGAAGACTTGCACGGCCTCCCCGCCCCGCGCGTGGATTTCGCCAAGCTGGTCGAGGCGCTGGGCGTCCGCCCCGAACGCATCCGCATGGTGGACCCCTACGAACTGCCGAACGTCGTCAAGCTGGTGCGCGAAGAGACCAAGATGGAGGAGCCGTCGGTGATCATCACCAACCGCCCCTGCTCGCTCACCGACCGCTTCGAGCACCTCCGTCCCTATGAAGTGATTGACGATCAATGCACCGGTTGCGGCAACTGCATTGATCTCGGTTGTCCGGCCATCTTTGTCTCCCGCCGCGAAACCGTGACCGCCAAGAGCGGCAAGAGCAAGGAACTGGTGTTTGCCCGCATTGACGCCAATGCCTGCACCGGCTGTCACATGTGCGTCGAGACCTGCGCCCCCGAGGCCATCGTCCAACAGCAACCGCAAAACCGCGTCATTCGGATTCAGCCCCATGCTTGACCGCATCACCAACATCCTCGTCGTCGGCATCGGCGGTCAGGGCGTCATGACCGCCGCCGAAATGCTGGCCCGCACCGCCCTGAGTCAGGGCTACGATGTCAAAAAGACCGAAGTCGCCGGCATGGCCCAGCGCGGCGGCGTGGTCTCGTCCCACGTCCGTTTCGGTCCCCGGGTCTACTCGCCGCAAATCGATGCCGGCGAGGCCGATTTGCTGATCGGCTTCGAGGCCGCCGAAGCCTTGCGCTGGCTGCCGTATCTGCGCCCGACCGGCGTGGCCATGGTCAACACCCTGCGCATCGCCCCGCCGGTGGTATCGGTTGGCCTGTACGACTACCCCCCCGACCCCATCGGCGAACTGGCGGCGACGGGGATCGAAGTCCACGCCTTCGACGCCGGCGCCATCGCTGAGCAACTGGGCAATCTCAAGCTGGTGAACACCATCATGCTGGGCGCGATCAGCGACTACCTGCCCTTTCCCGCCGAGGTGCTCCGGGAATCCATCGTCGAAGGCTTTCGCGCCTACAAACCCAAGCTGGCGGACCTCAACGCCCAGGCTTTTGACGCCGGTCGGGAAGCGGGCCATGCCACGGCAGTTTCCCGGCAAGCGCCGATTTAATCATCCATAATGAAAGCAGGGATAAATATCCCCGCGCGCCAAAAACGTAACCCCAAAGGAAGAAGACCAACATGAAAAACTGGTGGCAAACCGCTCTGGCGGCCACGTTACTGCTGGCCGGCGTTAACCTGGCCAGCGCCGCCGAACCGATCAGGATCGGCTCGTTCCTGACCGTAACCGGCCCCGCTTCGTTCCTGGGCGATCCCGAACTGAAAACCTTGCAGATGTACGTTGAGGACATCAACGCCAAAGGCGGCGTCAAGGGCCGGAAACTCGAACTGATCCACTACGACACCGGCGGCAACGCCAAGGACGCAGTCAACTTCGCCAAGCGCCTGATTAAAAATGACAAGGTGGATCTGATCGTCGGCGGCACTACTACCGGCGACTCCATGGCAGTTATCCCGGACGTGGAAAAGGAAGGCATTCCGTTCATTTCGCTGGCGGGTGGGGTAGAAATTGTCGAACCGGTCAAAAAATGGGTGTTCAAGACCCCTCATACGGATCGCATGGCCGTCGCCAAAATCTACG
>CALMNY010000174.1 GCA_937872125.1 uncultured Candidatus Competibacteraceae bacterium
GCGTAATCGGCGTTGGCCAGGGTTTGCGGATCGCGCTTGCCGTCCGGGTCGAGCACGGCGGCATCGAACTTGATGGGCACCTGGATATAGGTCTGCCAGAAGGCGGGATAGCCCTTGCCAATGATGTTGGCGAACATCAGCACCACGAAGGCCAGCCCGAGGCTGATGGCGATCAGTCCGTACCAGCGGAAACGCCGCTCGGCGGCGCGGCGGCGCTTGAGACCGGCGTTGACGATGGTCTTGATGTCCCGGTTGGGGGCGGACGGTGCGGGGGAGGGGGAGATGGGCTGATTCATGCTGTTGACCGGCTGTCCACGGAAGACACGGAAGGCACGGAAAAGAACGGAAAGGGAGTGGTTGGGTTATTCATATTGTTCCCGGTACTTGCGCACCACGTGCAAGGCGATGATGTTGAGGATCAGCGTGACCACAAACAGCATCAGGCCCAGGGCGAAGGCCGCCAGGGTTTTGGGACTGTCGAATTCCTGGTCGCCGGTCAGCAGGGTGACGATCTGCACCGTGACTGTGGTTACCGCTTCCAGCGGGTTGGCGGTCAGATTGGCCGACAGGCCGGCGGCCATCACCACGATCATGGTTTCGCCGATGGCGCGGGAGACCGCCAGCAGGATGCTACCGACGATGCCGGGCAGGGCGGCGGGCAGCAGCACCCGCTTGATGGTTTCCGACCGCGTCGCGCCCAGCGCGTAGGAACCGTCGCGCATGGATTGCGGGACGGCGTTGATCACGTCGTCGGACAGCGAGGAGACGAAGGGGATGATCATGATGCCCATCACCAGCCCGGCGGCCAGCGCGCTTTCCGAGGCGACGTGCAGGCCCAGACCTGTGCCGATCTCGCGGATCAACGGGGCGACGGTCAGGGCGGCGAAGAAGCCGTAGACCACGGTCGGGATGCCGGCCAGGATTTCCAGCGCGGGCTTGGCGACGGCGCGGAATTTGGGGGTGGCGTACTCGGACAGGAACAGCGCCGACATCAGGCCGATAGGCACGGCGACCAGCATGGCGATGCCGGAAATCAGCAGAGTGCCGGCAAACAGCGGGATCGCACCGAACGCGCCCGAGGAGCCGACCTGATCGGCGCGCAGCGCGGTTTGCGGGCTCCACTGCAAGCCGAACAGGAATTCAGTGATCGGCACCTGGCGGAAAAACAGCAGGGACTCGAACACGACCGACAGCACGATGCCGAGGGTGGTGAAGATGGCGACGGTCGAACTGGCGATCAGGAACAGATTGACCACGCGCTCGACCCGGTTGCGGGCGCGCAGCGTGGGCGAAATCGCCCGCCAGGCGTAGGCGATGCCGGCAATGGCGAGGCTCATAACCACGACCCAGAGCGAGGCGTTGCCGATGGTGCGCAAGTTCTGATAGCGGTTGGCGGCTTCCAGCATGGCCGGATCGGGCGTGCTGGACACGATGTTGCCGCTGACCAGGTTCTTGAGGTCGTTGACGAGTAGATTCAAGCGGTCCGGCGGCAGATTGCGTAACTCCGGCGGCAGGCCAGCCACCACCAGATCAATGATGACGCTCGGTTGCAGCGTCGCCCAAACCGCAAACACGAGTAACGCCGGCAGCCCGCACCACAGCGCCGCGTAGGAGCCGTAAAAACTGGGCAGGGAGTGCAGGTTGCGGATGTGGCCGCCGGCGACCGCGAACGCGCGTTGGCGACCCAGATAGTAGGCTCCGGCGCTGAGCAGGATCAGCGCGAACAGCAGGAAAGACTGCATGGTTTCATCGCCAGAATACGAAAATGCTGTCCACCGCTAATGTTATGATTTTAAAAAATAATAATTGGGTATTCTGTGGGTCGGGCTTTAGCCTGACTCTTTTCTGAAGGAATCAGGCTAAAGCCCGACCCACAGACCTGATTATTTTTTAGTTAAAGATCATGATCTCAGCGTGCGGGCAGCGATTTAGAGATGATCCCGTTACGGGGCCAGGGTTTTGAGGTTGTTGGCGTCAGCCGCGACCTGCTTGCGCTGGGCGTCCGGCAGCGGGATCAGCCCTTTCCGGCTGAGATAGCCTTCGTCGCCCACCGCCTTTTCGCTCGTAAACTCGGCGATGAATTCCTTGATGCCGGGGATCACGCCGACGTGGGCCTTCTTGACGTAGATGAACAGGGGCCGCGAGACAGGATATTGGCCATCGGCGATGCTCTCGAAGGTGGGGGCGACGCCGTTGATGGTTTCGCCCTGAACCTTGTCGAGGTTCTCTTCCATGAAGCTGTAGCCGAAAATGCCCAGGGCGTTGGGGTTGGCGACCAGCTTCTGCACGATCAGGTTGTCGTTCTCGCCGGCCTCGATGAAGGCGCCATCCTCGCGCACTGTTTGGCAGACCGCCTTGGCTTTCTTCTCGTCGCTCTTTTCCAGGTCCTTGATCGCCGGGAATTCCTTGCAGCCGTGATCCATGACCAGTTCGACGAAGGCGTCGCGGGTGCCGGAGGTCGGCGGCGGACCCAGCACTTCGATCTTGGTGGCGGGCAGGGTGGGATTAACGTCCTTCCAGGTTTTGAACGGATTGGCGACCAGCTTGCCGGCGGAGTCGGGAACCTCCTTGGCCAGAGCCAGCCAGACGTCCTTGATGGTCAGCGCCATCGGCTTGGATTTCTTGGAGGTGGCGACCACGATACCGTCGAAGCCGATGTTGATCTCGACGATGTCCTTGACGCCGTTCTTGGCGCAGCTTTCGATCTCGGACGCCTTGATCTTGCGCGAGGCGTTGCTCACGTCGGGGTGCTGGACGCCGACGCCGGCGCAGAACAGCTTGAAGCCGCCGCCGGTGCCGGTGGATTCGACCTTGGGCGTCTTGAAGCTGGCGTTGGCTTTGCCGAACTGCTCGGCTACCGCCGTGGTGAATGGATAGACCGTGGACGAACCGACGATGCTGATATAGTCGCGGGCGGACTGAGCGTGGGCCGCGCCAGCCAGCACGAACGAGGTGGCTACGGCGAGAGCGAGGTTCTGCTTGCGCATGAAAAATCTCCGATAGTTTGAGCGGGCGGAACTTGGCGTCCACCTCGTCCAGGGAGCGAAGGGAAACCAAAATCCAACCTTACCGCTGTATGGTGGCCTTTATATTTCATTTACATTGCAGTTTTATTGCACGGTGATGTTGTGGAGCAGCGATGAGCGGCAAAATCATTCTGATTACGGGTTGTTCGTCGGGTATCGGGGAGTGCGTAGCTCACGGTTTGAAGATGCGCGGCTGGCGGGTGTTCGCTACGACCCGCCAGCCGGCGGATGTGGCGCGCTTGCAGGCTGAAGGGCTGGAAAGCCTGCCGCTCGACTTGCGTGATTCCACCTCCATTCAAGCAGCGGTAGCGGCAGTGCTGGAGCAAACCGGGGGCCGGCTGGATGCGCTGGTCAACAACGGCGCCTACGGTCAGCCGGGCGCGGTGGAAGATTTGACCCGGGCGGCGCTACGGGAGCAGTTCGAAACCAATCTGTTTGGAACGCAGGAATTGACCAATCAGGTCATTCCGGTGATGCGCCGGCAGGGTAGGGGACGGATTCTGTACATCAGTTCGGTGCTCGGGCTGGTGGCGTTTCCCTATCGCGGTGCCTACGTCGCCAGCAAGTTCGCCTTGGAGGGACTGGCTGATACGTTGCGAATGGAGTTGGCGGACACGGGCATCTATATTTGCCTGATCGAACCGGGACCGATTCTCAGCCGGTTTCGGGACAATGCCCATGCGGCCTACCGGCGACACATCCGGGCCGAAACCAGCTCGCACCGGGAAAAATACACAGCGATGGAAGCGCGGTTACTTAAAGAAGGACCAGCCGCGCCGTTCACCCTGCCGCCGGAAGCCGTGCTGAAACGGGTGGTTCATGCGCTGGAAAGCCCGCGCCCGCGCGCCCGCTACCCGGTGACCGTGCCGACCTGGCTGTTCGCGGCGCTGCGACGGTTGCTGCCGACCCGCGCGCTGGATGCGATCCTGCGGCGGGCCGGTGGTGAGGGAAGGCGCTAAGCTGGTAACTCTGGAGCCACTTCCTGTTCGCTATGAGTGGTTCCCACGAAAGCACCCATAAAGTCAATCTGTTTCAGCGTTCTGAGTCAGCCGCCATGTTCGTCTTCCTGAAAAATCGCCTGTTTCGCCTGGCCGTGCTGTGGCTTGGCCTGAGCCTGTTCGCCGCCGCCAGCGTAGCCGGATCGCCGCGCAAGTCCTGGAAAATTGCAATCTTCCGCACCGCGGCCCCCTATGCAGTGGAAATCGAGGCCGCACTGAAGAACCATCTGGCCAAACTGGGCTACAATGAGGGGCGCAATCTCACGTATCTGCCGACGGTGATGGTCAAATCGCGGATCGAGGATTTCGCCGAAACCGCTGCGCTGGCCCGGCAAGCACTCAATGAAAAACCCGACCTGTTCGCCACTATTGGTACGCAGGCCAGCATTCCTGTCTGGAAAGCCGTAGAGCCTACGGGAATTCCCATGGTGTTTTGCGGCATCACCTTTCCGGTGGATGTTGGGCTGATCAGCGCCTATGGCCAGCCGACTGGCAAAAATATCACGGGCCTGGGTTATTCAGTTTCTCCACGCAAGCGCCTGGAGCTGATTCGTGAGTTATTCCCGGATACCCAGCGGTATCGCCGGATCGCGTTTGCCTACTCCGGTCAGGCCCTGCAAGACGCCGCGTATGTCAAATATCTGCAGAAAGCCGGTAATGTCGCGCAATGGCAAATCAGCTTTATTGATTATTTTGATTACGCCCAGAATAACGCCAGCTTGCGTCTGTTGATTGACAAGCTGCAACAGTCCAATCCTGATCTGGTGTTCGGCTGGTATGACCTGGATGTGCTGGGCAATGACAGCAAGTCTTTCAAGGAATTGCTGGACAAGTTGCGCAAGCCGCTGATTGCGGTCACCAGCAAGGGCGTTGATGAAGGCGCGGTGGGCGGGGTGTTGACCGACCATCAGGGACTGGGGGCGCAGCAGGCTGGAATGATTGGCCGCATTTTCAAGGGCGAGCCGGCGGGCACGATTCCACCGGTCGAACCGACCGCGTATCTGATTGAACTGAATCTGAGCAAGGCCCGTGAATTAGGCATCAAATTTGATGCGAAGACCATCGAGTCTGCAACACGGATTATTCCATGAAACCACACGCCTGGCGCGTTAGAACCAGGATTCTGCTTGCCCTGGTTTCAGCAATGGCCCTGTCCATTATCGTCATCGCCGCAACTATTTTTTATACCTTTAACGCAGTGCATAGCGATTACAAAGCACTGCTGGAGGATAAGGCATTCGCGCTGAGCGAGAATATTCGCCGGATTATGAATCAGAATCTGACGGCGTTTCCGCTGGATGGTATGAACTGGATGAACGATTACCTGTATGGGGTGGCGAAAAATAACGCCGATATCAGTTATGCCTTTATTGCCGATAAAAATCGAAAAGTATTATATCATAGCGATGAAAAAATGTCGGGCGCTCAACTCAATGAGCCTTCCTATGATTCTATTCAATACGACACGATATTTAAACGCCTGATGTTTCCGGTCAATGCCTATTATGAGGTGATTATGCCGGTTATCCAGTCCGACCAGATTATCGGCACGATTCATATTGGCCTTAAAAGAGAACTGATTGATTCCAAAATTTTTAGCATGGTTGTTCTCAGTAGCACGGTGCTGGTGCTGGCCTGGGGCATGGCGCTGGCGCTGATTTACGCGGTTTTGCAGCGCCATGTAATTCGGCCCATGACTGCGCTGGCTGACAAGGCGGCTCAGATCAGCCAGCATCGGGATTTGACTCAGCGAATCGCAATCAACAGCGACGATGAAATCGGGGTGCTGTCGGCATCGTTCAACGCCATGATCGAAAGCCTGCGCCAGTATTACGACGACCTGGAGACCAAGGTTCGGGAGCGCACCGCCGAGTTGCAGGACCGTAATGAACAGTTGAACAGCGAGATCAGGGAGCGAGAGCGGTTGGAAGCCTCGCTGCGTATTGCCAAGGAGGAAGCCGAGATCGCCAGTCGGACCAAGAGTGAATTCCTGGCGCGGATGAGCCACGAAATCCGTACTCCGATGAACGCGATTCTTGGGATGAGCGAATTGCTGTTCGAAACCCCCCTTAATACCGACCAGAAGGACTATATTCACACGCTGCAAAGCTCCGGGGAGCTATTACTGTCCATCATCAATGACATTCTCGATTTTTCCAAGATCGAGTCCGGGCAAATTCAGTTGGAGGCTACGTCCTTTAATCTGGTGGCGCTGATTGACGAAGTGGGGCGGATCATGATGCCGCGCGCCCGTGAGAACGGTTTGAATCTGGCCTGCTGGGTGGCGCCAGGGATCTACCCGGATCGGATCGGCGACCCCACCCGGTTGCGACAGATCCTGCTCAATCTGGTGGGTAATGCAGTCAAGTTTACGGCGCATGGCGCGGTGATGATTGATGTGGCGGATGTCGAGGAACCGGGGTTGAATGACGCCCTGCGCTTCAGCGTCCGCGATACCGGCATCGGTATTGCCCCGGAGCAGCACGCGGCCGTGTTTGAGAGCTTTTTCCAGGCCGATGCTTCCATCACCCGCAAGTACGGTGGTTCGGGACTGGGACTGGCGATTTGCAGGCGGCTGGTGGAATTGATGGGGGGGCGAATCGGACTGAACAGCGAGCTGGGACGGGGCAGCGAATTTTTCTTCATCGTCAGTTTTGCCCGCGTCGCCAGTGTGCCCAGCCAGGCGGACGCAGCGCCGGAGCCGGCTTCGCTGCAATCCGGGGCTATGCCGCTGCCGGCCGCCTGTGTTTTGCTGGTCGAAGACAGCGCCGCCAACCGCAAGGTGATCTGCAAGTTTCTCCAGGGTAGCCCGCTGACGATTAGTGAGGCGGTTGATGGCCGGGAGGCGGTGGCCAAGGCTACGACCGAGCCGTTTGATCTGATTTTGATGGATGTGGAAATGCCGGAAATGGATGGGTTGGAGGCGACCCGGCGAATTCGCGCCTGGGAGCGGGAAACCGGAGCGCGACCGGTGACCATTGCGACCCTGACCGCCCACGCCTTAGATGAGCATCGTCAGCGGTGCTATGATGCCGGTTGTGATGCCTTTCTGACCAAGCCGGTGCGCAAGGGCGAGTTGTGGCGGGCGCTGGGCGAATTGCTGGCGGCGCGGGCCGCCGGGTCTACCGCCAGCGCGCCGGTCGAATCGCCCGTTCCTCAGGTTGCTGCCGCCACACCGCCAGGGTTGCCAGTGACCGCGCCTGCCCCAGCGGTCGGGACGGCGCCGCCGGTTGCAATGACCGCCAACGCTCGACGCATTAAAGTATGGCTCGATCAGTTTCTCAGCGATTTGTTGCCTGAATTCCTGACTGAACTGGAAGAAGAGCGGGCAGCGATGCGGCGGGCGCTGGCGGGCGCCGATTTTGCAGACTTGCGCCGGCGGGCACATGGGTATAAGGGAGCGGCGGGCAATTACGGTCTGACCGATCTCGCCGATCTGTTCCTGAAGCTGGAGCAGGCCGCCAAGGCCACCGACGCCGATGCTGCACGCGCCAGCCTTGCTGTTGTTGACGAGTACCTGAGTCGGCTGGATATTGACTACTTTTAGCGATCACAGGTGACTTGCATGGACTCGATTCCAGCGCCCGCGCGTCCCCGACTGTTGTTGGTTGATGATGTCAAAGCCAATTTGTTGCTACTGGCCAAGGCGCTCGGTCAGGACTATGAATGCCGGTTGGCGACCGATGGCGCCAGCGCGTTGGAACAAGCGATCAGCGATCCGCCCGATCTGATCCTGCTGGACGTGATGATGCCTGGTCTGGATGGCTATGAAGTATGCCGTCGGCTCAAGGCGGATCCTCGCACCATCAATATTCCGGTGATTTTTCTCACCCATTTGAACGAGGAGGCGGATGAAAAGGCCGGTTTGGAAGCCGGAGCGATTGACTATATCACCAAGCCGTTTCGGTTCCCGATCATTAAGGCGCGGGTACGCAATCACCTGGAACTCAAACGACGCGGCGATCTGTTAGAGCAGTTGGCCGGCATGGACGGACTGACCGGTATTCCGAACCGGCGACGCTTCGACGAGACATTGACGTTGGAATGGAATCGCACCCGGCGCCATGGCGCCCCGCTGGCGCTGATCCTGCTCGATATTGACTTTTTCAAGTCCTACAACGATCACTACGGCCACCCTCAGGGCGACGATTGCCTGAGAAAGGTGGCGGCGGTGCTGGCGGCGACCCTGCAACGCGCTTCGGACACCCTGGCGCGCTATGGCGGTGAGGAATTCGCCGCCATTCTGCCGGATACCTCCCTGGACTCAGCGGTTGACATGGCGGAACTCATGCGCTGTCGGGTGATGGATCTGGCTATTCCCCACGGTTATTCCAGGGTCGCTGCCTGCGTTACGGTCAGCCTGGGGGTAGCGGCGTGCATTCCGGCAGAGCGCAATTCTGCGGCTGAACTGGTGGAGGCCGCCGACGGCGCGCTGTATCAGGCCAAGCACGCCGGGCGTAATCGGGTGGGGCGGTAGATTCCAGCATCCTCTGTCCAGGCCGGGGGAGGCTCGTTGCTTCAATGTTCTACGTCCAGCGGCGCCAGCGCCCGAAAGACCGACCGCAATTCCAGCCACCATTGTTCCAGTGGTCGGCGGTGGGCCGGGTCAATCATGTCTGGCAACTGTTTAAGCGGGAAGGTGGTGATTTTGCCCTCGACCAGACCGATAAAGGCGCCTGTCGCCGAGCCACGTTCCAGTTCTCCAGTCAGAAAATCAATGCCATGGGCCGCCAGGCGAGTGGCCAGGATGCGGTCGAAGGGCGAGGGGTTGCCGCCCTGCTGGATGTGGCCGAGCACCGCCTGACGCACGTCGAACAGGGCGTCGCCTTCTTCCTCGAACAGCCGGCACAGGAAATCGGTGGTGTAGTGCGAATTGGCGTACTCGTTGCGGATCGCCAGATAGAGCCGCCGCCCCGCGCGGAAGCTGGCGATCATGTGTTCCACGTCGGCTTGCAGGTCCTGGAGCCGGATGCCTTCCTCGGGTAGATAAACCCGTTCGGCGCCGCCAGCCAGGCCGCTCATCAGCGCCAGATAGCCGCAATGCCGGCCCATCACCTCGACCACGAAACAACGCCGCGCCGCCATGGCTGACTGCTTGATCCGGTCCAGCGCCTCGACGATGACGTTAAGCGCGGTGTCGGCGCCGATGCTCAGCTCCGAGCCGGGCAGGTTGTTATCAATGCTGGCCGGCAGGCAGATCATCGGAATCTTGAAGGCGGGATAACGCTCGCGTTCGGCGTGGAACTGATAAGCCGCCTGATAGGCCGTCCAGCCGCCGATGATGATCAGACCGTCAATGCCGTGGGTTTCCAGCACGCGGGCGGCGGTGTAAAGCTGTTCAACAGCCGGAATGTAGCGGCTGGCGCCCAGTTCGGCCCCGCCCAGCGCAGTCCAGCCTTCGACCGCACCCCAAGTCAGTTCCTCGATCCGACCGTTGATCAAACCCTCGAAGCTACCGCGAATCCCCAGCATGGTGTGGCCGCGATCCAGGCCGAGACGGACGGCGGCGCGGGCAGCAGTATTCATGCCGGGCGCCAGTCCGCCGCCGTGCACCACTGCGATCCGGCGCGGTCGGGCGGGTGGGGCGACGCTGGGCAACGCCTCGGCCAGCGCCTTGAAGGTGCGGGACATCTCGGTGAAGCTGCCGCCGCGCAGCACCATCGCTTGGGCGTAATCCTGCGCAGCGATGGTTTGTGCCACTGCTTGCGTCTGTTCGACGCACAGCATCAACGGTGCGCGCCGCACCCGGTTATAGCGAACGCCGATCAGTTGCGGTTCGCTCTCCGCCGTAGCCGCCAGTAATTCTTCGACGGCAGCGTGGCCGACCAGGGTGCTCATCCAGCGGTCGTAGGCACTGGGCGCGCCGCCGCGCTGCACGTGGCCGAGAATGGTCACCCGGGTATCCTCGCCCAGCCGTTCCTCCAGGACCTGCCGCACATAGTCGGCGCTGATCGGATGGCCGGCACGATCGTGGGCGCCCTCGGCGACGATGACGATGCTGTCGCGGCGGCCCGCCGCCCGCCCGGCCCGCAATAGTGCGCACATCGGGTCTTCCCAGCCTTCGTCCGGTGGATTTTCCGGGATCAGCACGTAATCGGCGCCGCCGGCGATCACGCTGGTCAGCGCCAGATAGCCGCAGCGCCGGCCCATGACCTCGACCACGAAGGCGCGCTGGTGGCTGGCGGCAGTGCTGGTGATGGCGTCAATGGCCTCAATGATCCGGTGCAGGGCGCTGTTGGCGCCGATAGTCATATCGGTGCCGACCATGTCATTGTCAATCGAGCCGACCAGCCCGACGATCATCAGCGCCGGATGCTGTTGGGCGGTCGCCTCGTCCACTTCGCCCCGTTGCACCAGTTCCGCCGCCAGTTCCGGCCATTCCTGGCGGAAGATGTTGGCGCCGGTCAGACTGCCGTCGCCGCCGATGACGACCAGCCGGTCAATGCCGTGCTGGAGCAGGTTGCGGGCGGCGCGTAACCGACCTTCCCGCTCGCGGAAGGCTGGACAGCGGGCGGTGCCGATGACGGTGCCGCCTCGGTGCAGGATGCTGCCGACATCGTCCCAGGACAGCAGCCGGATGCGGTCGCCGCCGTCCACCATGCCCTGATAGCCTTCGTAGATGGCGTAAACGGCAGCGCCCTGCCGCAGGGCGGAACGGACGACGGCGCGCACGGCGGCGTTCATGCCCTGGGCGTCGCCGCCGCTGGTCAGGACGCCCATGCTTATGGGCTGAAGGCTGCTGGACATGGTCTGATTTCCTCGGCTGGATGGAATGCTGGATAAGGATAGGCGCTCATTGGCGGCGTGCTGGTGGATTTCGCGGCACTTATCTACTTTGTCCAGTGAAATCTACCGGGAAAGGGTAGGGCAAGTCAGGAGGGCGCCGGATTGATTAAGGCCGAATTTCAACCGGCGTGCCGTCGGGAACAGCGCGCCAGATTTCTTCAATCTCGGCATTAGTGACCGCAATGCAACCTGCTGTCCAGTCCCGTAGCCGATGGAACGGCCCCAGCGTGCCCATGCCATTAGGGAGTCCGTGAATCATGATGTCGCCCCCGGCGGATTTTTTTTGTTTGGCGGCGAAGGCGGCATCCTTGGGATTGGGATAGGAGATGTGCAGAGCGCGATGATAACTGCTGTTTCTCTTGCGTGAATCAATGACGTAGCGACCTTCTGGCGTTTTATTGTCCCCCTGGAATTGTTTGGGACCTTCCGGTTGACGACCCAAGGCGATTTCATAGATTTTGATCGGTTTATTGTTGCTAAATAATGTCAGACGCCGCGCTTTTTTCTCCACCAGTATCCGGTTAACGATGCTGTGGGCGGGGGGTGGCGGAGTTGGAATCGGAATTTTGGCGACCGGCGGCTTGGTTGTTTCCAACAGGGCGACCTGATCGGAAGTATTACTGCTGGAAGGCGGCGCAGTTTCTGGCGCTTTCGGGGACTGGGGCGCTATTTTTTCGACAGGCTTCTGATCGGCAACGTTTTTATCTGGCGGCCGCTGAAAATACGGGTAGACCAAAATGCCGCCATTGATCACCACCGCTAGCACTAGGGTCACGAATAAAACAGTCCGAAGTTTCATAGCCGATTCCTCAACTTCATTGACTAGAATTGCAAAACTGTCCTTTCAGCCGGTCAACATTTGTTCCAGCCAGCGCAAATCTACATGCGCCGCAATGGCGTCCGCCAGCTTGTTGATACCCTCTTCCCGCAGTTGCCGATAATCGGGCGTTTCCCGCACCGCCAGTCCAGCCCAGCGCAGCAGCGCATCGCGGGCCGGGGCGGCATCGAACAGGCCGTGCAAATAAGCGCCGAGGATTTGGCCGTCGTCCGATAGCGCGCCGTCCAGGCGGCCATCGCTCAAGCGAATGGCAGGATGATTCAGGGCTGGTCCCGTGCTGACGCCGGCATGAATTTCATAGCCGGTGACGAACGCATCGGCCAACGTTAACTGACCCTCAACCCGGCGCAACTGCTTTTCCGGTTCCAGCGTGGTCTCGAAATCCAGCAGACCGAGACCGGGACTGCGGCCCGGTTCGCCTTCCAGCCCCAGCGGATCATGAACCCAGCGCCCCAGCATTTGAAAGCCGCCGCAAATGCCGATAATTTTGCCGCCATAGCGCAGATGGCGCTGAATCGCCGTATCCCAGCCCTGGTCGCGCAATCTTTGCAAGTCGCCGCGTGTGCTCTTGCTGCCGGGCAGGACGATGAGGTCGCTCGGCGGGAAGGTTTCGCCCGTGCGCACCCAGAGCACTTCAACCTGCGGATGCAGGCGCAGGGGGTCCAGGTCGGTGTGATTGCTGATCCGCGCCAGCACGGGCACGGCGACCCGCAGCCGTTCCGGGTCTTTGGCGACGCCGGGTTCGCGGGGCAGGGCATCCTCGGCTTCCAAATGCAATCCTTGCAGGTAGGGCAGCACGCCCAGCACCGGCTTGCCGGTTTCCTGGGTCAGCCAGTCCAGCCCCGGCGTCAGCAGGCTGACATCGCCCCGGAAGCGGTTGATGATGAGGCCGGTAATTCGCGCCCGCTCGCTCGGC
This sequence comes from uncultured Candidatus Competibacteraceae bacterium, assembly GCA_937872125.1. GTDB lineage: Bacteria > Pseudomonadota > Gammaproteobacteria > Competibacterales > Competibacteraceae > Contendibacter. The sequence continues at coordinate 12,565 of CALMNY010000174.1, forward strand.
GCCAGCAGGGCCAGCGTGCCGTACAGATGGGCGAACACGCCGCCGCGATCAATGTCGCCGACCAGCCAGACCGGGCAGTCTACCGCCTCGGCGAACCCCATGTTGGCGATGTCCTTGTCGCGCAGGTTGATTTCCGCCGGACTGCCAGCCCCTTCCACCAGGATCACTTCATAGGCGGCGCGCAGCCGTTCGTAGGATTCCAACACCGCCCGCATCGCCACCGGC
>CALMNY010000175.1 GCA_937872125.1 uncultured Candidatus Competibacteraceae bacterium
CCTAACCTGCAACGGCGTTACTGCTGCAAGGATGGCTCCACCCGCTGGGGACTGGTCAGCGCTGCGCTCATCCACGACAGCGTCGGCGATTATTCCATCACCGTCATGCTGGACATTACCGAGCAACTGCTGGCCGAGGCCGAACTGCGCCAGAGCGAGGAACGGCTGTCGCTGGTGCTCAAGGGCGCCGAACTCGGCCTGTGGGACTGGAACCTGCAGACGAACGAAATCATTTACGACGATCGCTCCGAACGCCTGTTGGGTTACGAACGGGACGAAATTTCGCGCCACGTGGAAGAAGGATTCATGAAGCTGATGCATCCGGACGACCGAGCGCGGGTCACCGCTATCGCTCTGGATCACTTGCACGGCCGCCAGCCTTTTTACGAAGCCGAATTCCGGCTGCACGCCAAAAATGGCGACTGGCGCTGGTTCCTGGGGCGGGGGAGGGTCACCGAGCGCGACGAGGGTGGCCGGCCGGTGCGGATCACCGGCACGCATATGGACATCACCACGCGCAAACAGGCGGAAGTTACCCTCATCGCCGCCAAACAGGCCGCCGACGCCGCCAACCGGGCCAAGAGCGAGTTCCTGGCCAACATGAGCCATGAAATCCGCACCCCGATGAATACGATCATCGGGATGACCCAACTGGCGCTGCAAATGGAACTCGGCCCCAAGCAACGGAATTATCTGGAAAAGGTGCAAAACTCCGCCCATCTGTTGCTGGGCGTCATCAACGACATCCTCGATTTTTCCAAGATCGAAGCCGGCAAGCTCACGCTCGAAGCCATTGAGTTCCGTCTGGATCAGGTGCTGATTCATCTGACGGACGCCAACCTGACTCGCGCCCAGGAAAAGGGCTTGAACCTGTGGGCCCGGATCGAACCGGATGTGCCTACCGCTTTGATTGGCGACCCGCTGCGCCTTTCCCAGATTCTGCTCAATCTGGTCAGCAACGCCATCAAGTTCACCGCCCATGGCGAAGTTGCGGTAACGGTTGAAAAGCTCGGCGAAGAAGCTGATAAGGTACTGTTGCGTTTCGCCGTCCGGGATACCGGCATCGGCCTGGACCCGGAACAACAGGCGCAACTGTTCACGCCCTTCACCCAGGCCGACACTTCCACCACCCGCCGCTACGGCGGCACCGGTCTGGGGCTGGCCATCTGCCGGCGACTCACCGAACTGATGGACGGCCAGATTGGCATCATCAGCCAGCTTGGCGAAGGCAGCACGTTCTGGTTCACCGCACGGCTGGAACGGCAAACCCGGGTCGTTGAGAACCAGTGGGAACTACTGGACCCGTCCGCCAGATCAACCGCACCGCCCGCCGCAATCGCCGCCTTGCGCGGCGCCCATCTGTTGCTGGTCGAGGATAACGAAATCAATCAGGAACTGGCGCTGGATGTGCTGCAAGGGGCCGGCATCGTCGCCCAGGCCGTCAACAACGGCGCTGAAGCCCTCGCAGCCCTGGCGACTGAACCCTTCGATGGCGTGCTGATGGACTGTCATATGCCGGTCATGGACGGCTACGAAGCCACGCGCCGCATCCGCGCCGATGTGCGGCTGGCCCAGTTGCCGATCATCGCCATGACCGCCAGCGTGATGAGCGGTGATCGCGCGCAATGTCTGGCCGCCGGCATGAATGATCATGTCAGCAAGCCCATTGATGTTCAGGAACTGTTCACCACGCTGGCCCGCTGGGTCAAGCCCGCTGCCCCCGAGACAGCGCCGGCCCCACGGCTGCCAACCGCCGCGCTGTCGGAGTCGCCATACCCCCGCCTGCATTTGGGACGTTTCCAGCATCTTGATGCCGCGCTGGGACTCAGACATGCCCAAGGCAATCAGGCCCTGTACCGGCGGCTGCTCGATAAATTCTTACAGGGGCAAAGCGGATTCATCGCCCAGTTTGAAGCAGCGCGGGCTAGCGCCCATCTGGAGGCGATGGTGCGAATGGCGCACAATCTGAAGGGCGTCGCCGGCATTCTGGGTGCGGTCCGATTGCAGGAACTGGCCGCTGCGCTCGAAACCGCCGTCCGGAACGGCCCGGACGAGTTGGACACAGCGCTGGGGCCGGTTCTGACCGAACTGACGGCCCTGCTGGCGGAACTGCGCACTGCACTGGCGCCAGAGGCCGCCGCTACGGTCGAGCCGAGCGTGGCCGCCGCACCCGATCCCGAAGTCGTGGCGGCGGCCGTGGCGAAATTGCACATTCAGTTGGCCGAGGGCGATCCCGACGCTGATTTGAGCTTTGACGCGCTGCGCGCGCTGCTCGGCCCCGCTGTCGGGCAGCCGCTCGATCCAGTGCGGCAAGCGATCGCCAGCTATGATTTCGACAAGGCCGCACGCCTGCTTAACGCTGCATTGGCTACGTTAAACCTGACCCCCGCCTCTCCGGGAATGTCATGAACACTAATCCTCTGGCCCCAACCCGTCTCGACGCGCCCTCGAAACCCACCATTTTGGCGGTGGACGATACGCCTGAGAATCTGGACCTGATCCGGGCCGTGCTCGCCAATGATTACCGAATGCGGGTGGCCCGCGATGGTCTTACCGCTTTGCGGCTGGCGCTGCAAAACCCACCGGATTTGATCCTGCTCGATATCATGATGCCGGAGATGGACGGCTACGAGGTGTGTCGGCGGTTGAAGGCAGATCCTCGGCTGGCGGATATTCCGGTGATCTTTGTAACCGGGATGGGGGAGGTCGCGGACGAAAGCCGGGGATTCGACGTAGGTGCAGTGGATTACATCACCAAGCCGATCAGTCCACCCGTGCTGGCCCGGCGTGTGCGCACCCATTTGGCGCTGTATGATCAGAACCGCGAGTTGGAGCAACGGGTCCGCCAGCGCACCCGGGAGCTGTATCAGACACGCTTGCAGATCATTCGCCGGCTCGGGCGGGCCGCTGAGTTCAAGGATAATGAAACCGGCAACCACATCATGCGTATGAGCCATTACACCCGGTTGATCGGTCTGGCGGCGGGCATGAACGAACATCAGGCCGACTTGCTGTTTAATGCCGCGCCCATGCACGACATCGGCAAAATCGGCATCCCCGACCGCATTTTGCTCAAATCTGGCCGGCTGGATGACGAGGAATGGCGGATCATGCGCGCCCATCCGGTGATTGGAGCCGAAATCATCGGCGAACACAGTAATGATCTGTTGCGCTTCGCCCAGCAAATTGCCCTGACCCATCATGAAAAATGGGATGGTAGTGGTTATCCACATGGCATTAAGGGCACCGACATTCCACTCATTGGCCGCATTACCGCCATCGCCGATGTCTTCGACGCTCTTACCAGCGCTCGTCCCTATAAGCCAGCCTGGGCGGTCATGGATGCGGTGCAGGAAATCGAGCAGGGCGCCGGCAGTCATTTCGACCCGGATTTGCTGCCGGCCTTTAAGCGTGCGCTCGCCGAAATTGAACGGATTATGGATTTGTATTCCGCCGAGAAGGAAATGCCGCTGGATCACGATTTGAACGCGCGTTGAACTCCGGCGCAGTCATTCATGTTGGGCCTCCAGGCCTGATCCCGCGCCGCCGCGTAACTGGCGTCCAGCGCGGGTTGCAAAGCGACCAGCGCCGCCAGTCGGCGGATCAGGTCGGTGACGTACAGCGCCTCCTCCAGCCGCAAATCCCGCCCCAGCACCGCCTTTTCCCGATAACTCAGCCACTTCTTGATGACCTGATAACCCCCTATCGTGAATTCCCACACCGACCGGGGCACGTTGGCCCAATAGGCGACCTCATTCAGGTAGAGATCGTAAGCGGGTTCAGTCGCCGCTCCTTCAACCGGGTGCGGCTCGATGCGGCCCTTGCCCGGCATGGTGACGCCGTCCTTGCCCGGATAACCCCAGCCCACCGTCATAGCCAGTGCACCATCGTCCGGGTTGATACTGCCACCACCGACTCGGAACATCGCGCCCACGATCCGCAGTTCCGGGCGAATCTTACCGGCGGTCACACCCGCCACCGGTCGGTCAACATCCAGCAACGCAGCGATTTCACGGCCCAGATTGGCGGAAGCCAGCAGCGCCTCCCGATCTTCGGGCAGCGGAATCCGGGGCCAGTCCTGACGAATCCCATCGGCATTCTCGCGGATATAGGCCGGGCTGAAACCGATGGCCAGCGCATGCAGCCAGAGCAGTTCAGCGGTTTCGGCGTCCTGATCGGGATCGGGCAGTTTCAGATGTTGGAGATAGGCGCGGGCCAAGGGCGAGAGGTTGGCGGTGATGACTTCTTCACCCATACCGGCCAGCACGCCATTGGAACCGTTTGCCTTGATGGTTTGCTGAAGGCGGCGCAGCCACACCGGAAAACAGGCGTTGTCCGGCACGATGAAATGATCGTCGGACAGTTCGGTCACCCAATAACAGGGCACGCCCTCCGGCGAAGCCGAGGACCGGAACCGGGTCATGAA
>CALMNY010000176.1 GCA_937872125.1 uncultured Candidatus Competibacteraceae bacterium
GCCAGCACGCTGCCATAGTCCAGCACCAGCAACCGGTCGGACACGCCCATCACCAGCGGCATATGGTGTTCGACCAGCAGGACGGTGACGCCGCTGGCGCGGATCCGGGCGATCAGTTCGCGCAACGCCAGGGTTTCCGTGTCGTTGAGGCCAGCGGCGGGTTCATCGAGGAGTAGAAGACGGGGTTTAGCAGCCAGGGCGCGAGCGATTTCGACCCGTTTCATCAGGCCGTAGGGCAGGGCGCCGGCGGGTTGCTCAGCGCGGTCGGCCAAATCGCACAGTTCCAGCGCCTCGTAGGCCCAAGCCCGAAGTTGGCGCTCTTCGCGCTGGACCCGGGGCAGACGCAGGGCGGCGGCCAGCAAACCCGTTCGGGCGCGCAGGTGGCAGCCGACCATGACGTTTTCAACTACGGTCATGTTGAAGAACAGTTGCAGGTTCTGAAACGTCCGGGCCATGCCCAGGGCGGCGATGCGGTGTGGCGGCAGGCCGCAGAGTTCATGATCGTCAAACCGGATGGAGCCGGCGGAGGGCTGGTAAAAGCCGCACAGGGCGTTGAACAAGGTGGTTTTACCCGCGCCGTTGGGGCCGATGATGGCGTAAATCAAGCCTTCGGGCGCCTGGAAACTGACCCCGGCCAAGGCCATGACGCCGCCGAAGCTTTGTTCCAGTCCTTCGATGATCAGCAAGGAAGAGAGTGATTCAGCCATTATTTTACCGTTATGCGGAAGTCATCATTTTTAAATCTGTCAATGCTTTTAACATCGTTGGAACCGCGAAATGTGCCACCTATGGGATCTCCAGAGTAACGAGATTCTCTACGCTCTAAAAGAATATCCAGATCAACACTATTTCCTCCCTTTGAATGTAAGATAAAATTCAAACATAACCCTTGTTTCTTATAAAGTTGGTAGGCGTAATCTAGAATTTCATCTTTATTAATATGCTGGCCTGTAAAAAATAAACTCGCAACTTCTTTACGGTCTTCATGGTTGAGTTGGCCATCAATATGCAAATTCCCGATCTTCCAACTTATTGATTTATGAGAGGAATATATTTCTTCTATTGGTTGATAAGTTGATATTTTTTCATTAGGTTCTTGAATTCTGCTAGACTGACTCACTGGAATTCTAGAGTTCTGAATACCTGCACCCTTTGCATCTTGCAAAATAGTCTCAAGATTTTTAGCAAGACGCAGATTTTCTTCCAAGTCATTTTTTTCCTTGGTAATCGCTTCAATTCGGGTTCGAACATTTTTAATATCTGCACGGATCTCGATGATTTGCATTTTATATTTATCAGAATCAGCCAAACTGGCTAATTTTTGCTCCTGTTCTTCCAATCTCATTTGGACATCGTAGGCTTTTTCCTGGCGCGCCTTTGCATCCGCCAGTTTATTTTCCAGCTCCGCTACCCGATTTTGGAGCTCCTGCAAGTTGGTTTGGGTATTTCCAAGCCGAGTCATACCACCAGCGATCAATATGATAATCCAAGTTATTGATAGCAGAATAATTTGTGGTTTGCTACGGGCAATTTTGTTCATGACAATGTCCCTTAGGATAAGATCAGGTTTTAAATTAGCTATCTATCCAAAGATCGGTCTAGCGCATCAACAGCCTCCCTAATTTCCTCAAGTTTTTTCAAGGTCGCATTGCTTTCTTTCTGAGGTGACCTTGCTACAGGCTGGGCTACAGACCGGTTTTGGCGCTTGGCTGCTTTAGCCGCCTGGCGCCGTGCTTCCCGTTGTTGCTGGGCGGCTGACTGGTCTGCGCGCACTTGCTCACGCAGGCGTAAGAGATCGTTGTGATTTGGAATCAGGGCCAGTCCTTGATTAATTTTTTGCAAACTGGCTGCATAGTTACCCTTGCGCCGATAATCCAATGCCTGCGTTAGATATTGATTGGCTGCTGCTTGCCGCCGCACCATCTCTTTCTGCTGGCGGGCCTGTTCCGCTTTTTGCTGTTCTGCGATTTCGGCTTGGCGCTGCGCCTCTTCCTCCCGTTGGCGGCCCTGTTCGGCTTTCTGCCGTTTCGCGATTTCGGTTTGTCGCAGTGATTCTTCGGCCTGGCGTTGGTGCTCGGCGATTCGAGCTTGTACCTGCTTGCGCAATGCGAGTAAGCCTGAATGATCAGGTGCGGCCATTAAGCCTTGCTGGATATGGGCCAGGCTGATTTCCAATAAACCTTCCTGCAAGCTGGTTTGCGCTTGGGAAAGAAATTGCTCAGCTTGTAGTTGGTATTGCTGTCGCTCTTCTTCGCGCGCTTTTTTAGCGTTGATTTCAGCCGTTCGATGCTCGACTTCCTGGCGTAAATGTAGTAACTCCGAATGTTCAGGGGTGATGGACAAACCCAGTTGAATTTGCTGGAGACTGTCCTGTAGTGCTCCTGCTTCCAATTTTTGTCGCGCCTTTTTTTCATATTCCCTTGCTATGCTTTCCAATCCTGTCTTTGCTTGGGAGTTTTCCGGGTCGAGCATTAAAATTCGTTGGTAGGTTGCTTTTGCATTGTCTTCGCCAGTTTCTTCGGCGAAAAGTCCCATTTTCAGTTGCATTTCAGCGAGTTTGAGTAAGGCCGTGATCGTCTGTTCTTGGCGACTGCTGGATTCTGAAGTTTCTAATGAACCTAAAGGGCTTTTTGGGGTAAAGAAGAGATAAAAGATCGTTGCTATTGCTATTAGAGTTACAAGGCTGGCTATACTAATAAAAACGGTCTTTTGCCCTCTTTTTTTCAGTAGCCTCCGAATTTTTCCGGTTGTGAATTCGATCAAACTGATCTGCATCAAATCTGAAGGATTTTGCGGTGGAGGGTTGTTATATTCCGGTGTGATCGAATCGAGCGCCTCCAGGAATTCGCCCATATTTTTATAACGATTCGAACTTTTTTTCGCCAGCATCCTGTTCAATACCGGCTGTAAATAAGCGTACTGGGTAGGCAGTTCCGGGATCGGTTCGTATAAGTGTTTCAAAGTAACCGCAATGGCGTTACCGGCTTCATAAAGCCGCCGTCCTGCGAGCATTTCGTAAAAGACCACGCCAAGGCTATATAAATCGGATTGGATTGTAGCGATTTCGCCCATGGCTTGTTCCGGGCTCATGTAACCCGGGCTGCCAACCGTCAGACCTGACACGGTATGCGCGGTTTGCGGTTCAGCAGTTCGCGCAACCCCGAAGTCAGTCAGTACAGGTGTGCCGTCCTGTCGGAACAGGATATTGGAGGGTTTAACATCCCGATGCACCACGCCCCGCTCATGCGCGTATTCCAGCGCCCTGGCGATGGCTTTGATGATCTGGATGGCGGATTCAAAGGAGAGACCCTGCTTGATTCGGTCGTTGAGAGTACCGCCGGGAAGGTACTCGACAGCCAGGAAAAGATGCTGATCTTTGGAGATCCCTACATCATGGATGGTGATGATGTGGGGATGTAGCAATCGGGCGAGAATGCGGCCTTCTTTTTTGAAACGCTGGGCGAATTCAACGTCTTCTTCGGGGCGATGCACCAGAATTTTGAGCGCCACTTGGCGGCCAAGGGATTGTTGCACGGCGCGGTAGACCGTGGCCATCCCACCACGCCCGACCTCGCCTTCGATTTGGTAGCCCGCGATCTGGGCTACTCCCCACAGGGGCAGGGTTTCATTTTCTGGGCCTGCTCCTGGGAAGATGTCCGGGCGTGAACCTTTAAAGCTCAAGGGTAGTTCCTCACTCCGCTTCCTACCTCATTCAATGCCCGCCGCCGCCACCACCGTCATCACTCTTGGGGGCTTGTAAAACGGTCAGGGTTTGCCCCGCAATGGTCAACGTACCTCTCCGCTGGCTGCTGCTTGAATGACTCGCCACCGTATAGGTCACTTGGCCAGGGCCGGTTCCACGGGCGCCCGCCGTGATCGTAATCCAGTCGTTGTTGCTTTGGGCGGTCCAGGCGCAGCCGCTGGGGGCGGAGACGGCGACAGTGCCCGTCCCGCCCGGATACTCAAAGGTTTTACTGGCCGGGTCAATGGTATAACTACACCCGCCGCCGCTCTCTGGCTTGACCACCTGCAGGCCGGGCAGGCTGCCGAACACGAAGGTTTGCAGGTTGAGGGCGCCGTTCGTTTCCGCCGGCAGGTCGGTCAACTCAAACTGGCCGAGGGGCAGGTTGCTGGCGCCGCCTTCGCAGCGCAGCGAACCCGGTCCACACGTGAATACACACCGGCCACTGGCCAGGGCCAGGCCACACGCCGGCTGGTTATTGGCATCCACCAAAGTGCCGGTTAGCCGGTGCCGGCCCGGACTGACTTCATGGCGCTGAGTGTTGATTGCACCAGAGCTAGAGCGGCTGGCCCCGCTGTCAACGAGCCGGGCCGTGCCATCCGACTGGACTACCTGGAGGCCGGGCATGCTGCCGAATACGAAGGTTTGCAGGTTGAGGGCGCCATCTGCTTCGGTTGGCAGGTCGGTCAGATCAAATTGACCTAACGGCAAAGTGTCCGTGCCGCCTTCGCAGCGCAGTGAACCCGGCCCGCACGTGAACACGCATCGGCCACTGGCCAGTGCCAGGCCACACGCCGGCTGCTTATTAGCATCCACCAGAGTTCCGAGCAGCCGGTAGCGACCAGGACTCACCGTACTGATGCTGAGGTTAACTGATTGAGAACTAGATGGAGGTGTCGAGGTTGAATCCCATTCACACGAAAACCAGATTTTCCCATCTGAATTATTATCATTCCATTTTCCAGTTCCGACCATTTGTAAAGAATCTTCATTACCCTCCGCATTATTGGGTTCTCCTGTATCCCAGTTTGAATAACCCCAAGGTTCATTATTAACCCAAGCCCAGGTTCCTTCGCGAGCAGCATCCGTTCCACCAATCCACAACGCATAGGAGGAGCCACCTAAACGTGAAAAAATAAAGTCATTTTCTTCCTTTGATGTGATAGTTGCTAGATAGCCACCTTGTGATTCACAGTAAGCCTTAGCTTCTGGCCAAGTTACAGGATTTTCAATCCGTTGGTAGGAATGACCATTGCCATTCCAAATCAACCGACTGGTTGGGTTTCGAGCCAAGATATTAATTTTTTTATCATAAAAATTATCGTTTTCATTAGCTTCAGATATAGCATTTGTACTATCTACTACAAGACGTACTGTATGTTGACC
>CALMNY010000177.1 GCA_937872125.1 uncultured Candidatus Competibacteraceae bacterium
GGGGGGAATATTAACGCTTGGTGTAGGTTGGAGCCTTGCGGGCGCGCTTGAGGCCTGGCTTCTTGCGTTCCTTGATGCGAGCATCGCGGGTCAGCAGACCATACTTGCGCAGCATGGCGGTGTAATCGTGGTTCATCTTCACCAGCGCGCGCGCCAGACCCAGTTGGACCGAGTCCACCTGGCCGGTCACACCGCCGCCGTTGACAACCACACTGATGTCATAGGTCGACAGTTCCTGGCCGGTAGCCTGCAGAGGCTGGAGCACTTTCTCCATATCACCCATGCGGGTGAAATATTCCTCGGCGAGCTTCTCGTTGACGATCACCTTGCCGGTGCCATTCATCACACGCACACGGGCCGTGCTTTCCTTGCGGCGCCCAACACCTTCAAAATACTGAACTGACATCTTCGCCCTGCTCCTTTATGCAACCGACTGCGGGTTTTGGCTTTGATGCGGGTGGTCGCTCCCGGCATAAACCTTCAACCGCTTGATCAGCTTGCGGCCGATCGTATTATGCGGCAGCATTCCCCACACGGCCGCGCGAATCACGCGATCCGGATGGCGCTGGAGCTGCTCGCGCAGGCTGACGGATTTCAAACCACCGGGGTAACCAGAGTGATGGTGGTAGTACTTCTCCTCCATCTGCTGGCTGTTGACTTTGATCTGCCCGGCGTTGACCACAACCACAAAATCACCCATATCGACGCCCGGGGTGTAGGTTGCTTTATGTTTGCCCAGCAGGTAGGCGGCGATTTGCGTCGCCAGCCGGCCCAGGCCTTCTTCCCGCGCGTCCACGAGGATCCATTTACTTTCGGGTTTACCCTTGATCACGAACGTCTTGTCCACGGTCATCTTCTCCACTTGCAGACAAGGTATTGAACCTTTTTTCCAGTATCTGCCTATCGTCCGGGTAGCGGACTTCCACCAGTTCCAGGCCGTTTGGGGCGGCGATCCCGGCAATCTGCGTGCTCTGGTGATGGATACCATCCGCAAATTGCTCCAACCGCCAGCGTCCCTGGGCCACTGCCACTTGCACATAGACCAACCGGCGCACCATGTGGTAGAGGAAGGCGTTCGCAGTGATCTCGAACCGCCATCCACCTGCCTCAGGCTGCCAGACGGCCCGTTGGACCTCGCGGATCGTGCTTCCCTGCGGCCGGGTGGGCATGCCGAAGGCCGCAAAATTATGCGAGCCAATCAGCAGCGCCGCCGCGGCGTGCAGGCCTTCACCATCCACCGGGGGCCACACCCGCCATGCGAACCGGTCGCGGAGCGGGTTACGCTCTGCGCGGCAGTAAAGCCGGTAATGATAGCAGCGCCAAAGAGCGTCAAAACGGGGATGAAACTCTTGATCTGCCACCTTTACCGCCTTCACTGCCACATCGACCGGCAGCTCAGCGTTGAGGGCCTTGCCCAGCGCTTCGGCAGGGTGCTTCCAGTCAAAATCGACTGCAATCACCTGGCCTGAAGCGTGGACCCCGGTATCGGTTCGACCGCTGGAGAGGATGCTGCGACCCTGCCAGCCTAACCGCCGCAGCGCCGCTTCAACTTCGCCCTGAACCGTTCGGTCCGCTTCCTGGCGTTGGTACCCCAGGAAGTCCGTCCCATCGTAGGCTAGAATAATCTGGTAACGTGCCATTCCATTCCGGTTCTGCAAGCCCGGTTTGGACTATTCTTCGACCAGCTCCAAAAGGACCATATCAGCATTATCGCCCAGGCGTGGGCCCAGTTTCATAATCCGCGTGTAACCGCCGGGGCGGGTGCTGAAGCGCGGAGCGATGTCGTCAAAGAGCTTTTTGACCACCACCGGGTCGCCGCCCAGGCGGGCAGCCGCCAGACGGCGGGCGTTGACTTTTTCCATATCGGTGCCCTTCGCGCTGTTGCGGGCCAGCGTGATGAGACGCTCGGCGTCGCCGCGGATCGACATCGCTTTGGCGCGAGTGGTCGTAATCCGTTCGTGCGTGAAGAGCTGGCGGATCATGGTCCGGCGCAGTCCTTCGCGTCGGTCCTTGCCACCACCAAGTTTGTAACCAGCTACCTGATGTCGCATAAATTCTTACTCCGTAATCTTGTCATCGCGCAGGAAGCCCTTTTCGCGCATCTTCTGGCGAAGTTCATCCAGGCTCTTCTCGCCGAAATTGCGGATGGACATGACGGCTTCGTCGCCTTTTTCCAGTAAATCCAGCACGTCACCGACAGTGGTGATCCCGGTCCGTTTGAGCGAGTTGAACACGCGCACCGACAGATCGAGGTTTTCGATGGGGGTTTCGGCGGCTTCACTGGTCAACCGGCTGCCGGTTGTTTCCTTTTCAGTTCCAATCACCAGCATTTCTTCGCTGACGCCGGAAATGAAGCGCAGATGGTCAATCATGATCTTGGAGCTGGCACCCAGGGCCTTTTCAGGCGCCACCGTGCCGTCGGTCCAGATTTCGAGGACCAGGCGGTCATAGTTGGTGCTCTGGCCGACGCGCGCGGCGCCGACGACGTAATTGACACGCTTTACCGGCGTATAAATCGCGTCGACGGGCAGTTCGCCGATCGGCAAGCGACCGCTGCGTTCGCCGGAGGGCGAATAGCCGCGACCGCGCTCCACCGTCAGGTCAATCTCCAGCCGCGTGCGGCTGTCATCGACCGTAAACAGATATAGGTCTGGATTGACAATCTCCACCTCAGCCGGGGCCTGGATATCGGCGGCGGTGACAACGCCCTCGCCACGCACATCCAGGTGCAGGTGGGCGCTGTCGGCGTCATGCAGCATCAGGCGCAGTTGTTTAATCTGCAGCATGACCTGGATGACATCTTCGCGCACACCCGGAATGTCACTGAATTCGTGCAGCACATCCGTGATCCGGATGGAAGTGACTGCCGCCCCCTCGAGGGAGGAAAGCAGTACACGCCGTAGCGTATTGCCCAGGGTGACCCCATAGCCCCGTTCGAGGGGGCTGATGACAAACTTGCCGTAGTTGCGAGCCTCAGCTTCGCGTTCGACTTTCGGCGTTACCATGTTACTTAAGGCGCACACGTTTCACCCCTTTCCGATGCACTGGTTTGAATATCGCACATCGGATCGTTTCAGCATTACCGCGAGTAGTACTCAACGATGAGCTGTTCGTTCAGGTTACCGTCGATTTCGGCGCGTTCGGGGCTGCGCAGTACGCGGCCTGAAATGCTTTTCAGATCGCGGTCGAGCCAGGAAGCGCACACACGCTTCTCAGCAACATCGGCCAGTTCCTTGAAAAATGTCGTCTGGCGGGCGCTTTCGTGCAGCGTAATGACATCGCCCTGTTTGAGGACCATCGAGGGGATATCGGCACGGCGGCCGTTGACCAGGAAGTGACCGTGATTCACCAGTTGGCGAGCCTGGGCGCGATTTTCGGCCAGACCCATGCGGTAGATCACGTTATCAAGACGCATTTCCAGAAGCGCAAGCAAAGTAAAACCGGTCTGGGCGGGGCTCTTTCGCGCTACGGCGAAATTGCGGCGGAACTGGCGTTCCAACACGCCGTAAACCCGGCGAGCCTTTTGCTTGGCACGCAACTGGCGGGAATAATCGGAGACGCGTTCGGCACCGCCGCGCGCGCCGCTCTTCCCGTGTTGACCCGGAGCAAACCCGCGGCGCTCAAAAGCGCACTTGGCGCTGAAGCAGCGGGAGCCCTTCAAAAATAATTTTTCGTTTTCGCGCCGGCATAATCTGCATACCGGACCGGTGTATCTCGCCATATCTTTCCTTCCTTGGTATTAGACGCGGCGTTTCTTGGGAGGCCGGCAGCCGTTGTGCGGAACCGGCGTGATATCAGAAATCGAGCGCACTCGCATGCCCATCGATTGGACAGCACGGATGGCGGATTCGCGGCCAGGGCCGGGGCCTTTGACAATCAGGTCCACTTCCTGGATCCCCATCGACTGGGCAGTCTTGATGGCCTGCTCGGCCGCCAGACGGGCAGCAAACGGGGTGCTCTTGCGGGAGCCCTTGAAACCAGCCGAGCCGGAGCTGGCCCAGCAGACCGTGTTGCCCTGGATGTCCGTGACAGTCACGATCGTGTTGTTGAAAGAGGCAAAGACGTGCACCTGTCCGGAGGACAGTGTGCGCTTTACCTTGCGGACAGTCGTAGTGCGTCGCGCTGATCGTACGTTCTGTGCCATATTCCCTCGCTAATCAATCTATCTCAGTCCTGCCGAGCAGAAGGTTGGTCTGCAACTCATCCTGGCCGGGCAGCCGCGGGGTGGAAGGGTCCCCTATTTTCCCGGCCAAGATCGAGAGGCAGATTACTTCTTCGTCGCTCCGCGGCGGCGGCCACGACCGGCCACAGTCTTCTTCGGACCTTTGCGGGTGCGAGAATTGGTGCGGGTGCGCTGGCCGTTCACCGGCAGATTCCGGCGATGGCGCAGGCCGCGGTAGCAGCCAATCTCGATCAACCGCTTGATGTTCATCTGAACTTCTCGACGGAGATCGCCTTCAACCTTGTAGTTTTTGGAGATGAACTCGCGCAGTGCATTGACATCCGTTTCTGCCATATCTTTGACACGGACGTCCGGGTTCACTTTGGTCGCAGCCAAAATGACTTTGGCGCGAGTCGGGCCAATCCCGAAAATATAGGTCAGTGCAGTCTCGATCCGCTTATTGCGCGGCAGATCAACGCCTTCAATTCTTGCCATTGGTCATTACCCCTGTCGCTGCTTATGCTTTGGGTTTTCGCAGATCACAAACAATAGACCGTGCCGTCGCACAATCTTGCATTTCGCGCAGCGCCTGCGAATGGATGGTGAAACCTTCATGCTAAACTCCTCATCAACAAGTGCAAATCCAGCCAAAGATGCAATTATAACTGCACTCTGGCATTTCGTCCAGCACTTTGCCCGTCATCCAGGGTTGTCAGGATGACCGGGCCATTTTCCGTGATGGCCACAGTATGCTCAAAATGAGCTGTCA
>CALMNY010000178.1 GCA_937872125.1 uncultured Candidatus Competibacteraceae bacterium
CTGATTCCCGGCCCTGGCTGGATCATGGCCGCTGGCCGCTGCGCCATCCGCTGGGAAGAGCCGCCAAGCCGACCGGCGCACTGCTGCCGTATCGGTTTCTGCCGGCGGAAGGCGAAAGCCTGCACCAGATTCCAGTGGGGCCGGTTCATGCCGGCATCATCGAACCCGGTCATTTCCGTTTTACCGCCAATGGCGAGGCCGTGGTCCGGCTGGAGGAACGGTTGGGTTACGTCCACAAGGGCATCGAAAGTCTGTTGGCGGGCGCGACTATCGAGCAGGCGGCGCGGCTGGTCGGGCGGGTGTCGGGCGACAGCACCGTGGCTTACGCGCTGGCGTTTGCTCGCGCCGTCGAAGCCGCGACGGAAACCGATGCGCCCGACCGCGCCCATTGGCTACGCGCGCTGATGGCTGAACTGGAGCGGCTGGCGAATCATCTCGGCGACATCGGCGCGATCTGCAACGACGCGGCCTTCGCCCTGATGCTCGCCCATTGCGCGGTGTTGCGCGAACAGGTCTTGCGCGCCAGCGCCGCCTGTTTCGGCCATCGGCTGCTGATGGATGGCGTCATTCCCGGCGGCGTGGTCGCAGATTTGTCGGCGGACGGCGCCAAGGCTTTGCGCGCGCTGGTCGCCGAATTGCGGCGCCGGTTTCCCCCGCTGATCGAGTTGTACGACAACACCGCCTCGCTGCAAGACCGCACCGTGGGCACCGGCTTTGTCCGGCCGGCCTTGATCCAGCAATTCGGTTGCGGGGGGCCGATTGGCCGCGCCGGGGGCCGCGCCTTCGACGCCCGCCGCCAGCCCGGCTATCCGCCCTACGAGCAACTGGAATTTGAAACGCTGACGCTGACGGAAAGCGATGTCAATGCCCGGGTGTGGCTGCGCATCCGCGAGGTGGAGCAGAGCCTGGCGCTGATCGAGCGGATTTTGGAGCGGTTGCCGCCGGGTCCGGTGCGCGGGGCATTACAACAACCCGGTCAACCCTGCGAAGGCATGGCGCTGGTCGAGGGGTTTCGCGGCGACGTGCTGGTCTGGCTGCGGCTGAATGGCGACGGCACGGTGGCGCGCTGCCATCCGCGCGATCCGTCCTGGTTCCAGTGGCCGCTGCTGGAAGCCGCCATCGAAGGCAACATCGTCGCGGATTTTCCGCTCTGCAATAAATCGTTCAACGGCTCGTATTCGGGCCACGATCTGTAGGCGACGCCGTCATGCGCAAGCTGTTGGTTCAGAATTTGTTGCGATGGCCGCTGACGGTCCCCGCGCCGGCCCCTTCCACTTCAGCCCTGGCCGAGCTGGGGGCGCAAGTCGAGCAGGCGGCGCAACGGCGATTGGGCCGCAGCCTGGCGATCCGCGAGGTGGACGCCGGTTCCTGCAACGGCTGCGAACTGGAAATCCACGCCCTGAACAACGCCTATTACGATCTGGAGCGGTTCGGTCTCCACTTCGTCGCCTCGCCGCGCCATGCCGACGTGCTGCTGGTCACCGGCCCGGTCACTGCCAACATGCGGGAGGCGCTGGAACGGACTTACCACGCCACGCCCGATCCGAAATGGGTGGTGGCGGTCGGCGACTGCGGGCGCGACGGCGGGGTGTTCGTCGGCAGCTACGCCTGCGTCGGCGGCGTCTCTGAAGTGATTCCCGTCGATTTGCATATTCCCGGCTGTCCGCCGAACCCCATGCAACTGCTGGAAGGCTTGCTGGCCTTGTTGCAGTTCCAGAAATCGCCATGAAACCCGACCGAGAACACTCGCTTTATCTGCCCTTCGGCACCGCCCTGCGCGACAAGCTGCGCGGCGGCTATAACCTGAGCAAGCTACAAGCCGACCTGCTGGCGGGCATCACCGTCGGCATCGTCGCGGTGCCGCTGGCGATGGCGCTGGCCATCGGCAGTGGGGTGCCGCCGCAGTACGGTCTTTATACCGCCATTGTCGCCGGAATGTTGATCGCCCTGACCGGCGGCTCCCGCTTCAGCGTGTCCGGCCCAACCGCCGCCTTCATCGTGATCCTGCATCCCATCGCCGAAAAATATGGCCTCGGCGGACTGGTGACCGCCAGTTTCATGGCCGGGATCATGTTGATGGGTATGGGGTTGGCGCGGATGGGCAAGTTGATCCAATTCATCCCCTATCCGGTGACCACCGGCTTCACCACCGGCATCGCGGTGGTCATCGCCAGCCTGCAATTCAAGGATTTCTTCGGCCTGCAACTGGCCGCGCAGCCGGAGCACTTTCTGGAACGGATCTGGTTGTTGGGACAGGCGCTACCCGGACTGCACCTTGCCGATTTTGTGATCGGCGCGTTGACCTTGGCCCTGCTGATTTTGTGGCCGCGCCTGAAAACCGGGTTCCCGGCGCCGCTGGTCGGCATGGTGGCCGCCACCGTGCTGGCTTGGTTGCTCGCCCGTTTCGTGAACGGTTTCGAGGTCGCCACCATTGCTTCCCGGTTCAGCTATGTTCAGGATGGGCAAACGCTGCCGGGCATCCCGCCGTTCCTGCCGCACTTCGTGTTGCCGTGGCAATTATCCGGTCCGGATGGTCAGCCGCTGGGGCTGTCGCTGGGGCTGATCAAGGATCTGCTGGGTCCGGCCATGGCGATTGCCTTGCTGGGCGCCATCGAGTCGCTGTTGTGCGCGGTGGTGGCCGACGGCATGACCGGCACCAAGCACGATCCCGACGCCGAACTGATCGGGCAGGGTATCGGTAATACGGTAGCGCCATTTTTTGGCGGCATCGCCGCGACCGGGGCGCTGGCTCGCACTGCCGCCAACATCCGCGCCGGCGCCCGAGGTCCGCTAGCCGCCGTGTTTCACGCCCTGTTCATCCTGCTGGTGCTGCTGGCGCTGGCACCGCTGCTGGGGTATCTGCCGATGGCGGCGCTGGCGGCGCTGCTGTTGTTGGTGGCGTGGAATATGAGCGAACTCAAGCACTTCCGTCATATTCTCAAGATTGCGCCCGGCAGCGATATTCTGGTGTTGCTGGTGTGTTTCGGGCTGACAGTTATTTTCGACATGGTGATTGCCATCAGCGTCGGCGTGGTGCTGGCGGCGCTGCTGTTCATGAATCGCATGGCGGAACTGACCGGCGGCAAGCACGTCGAGGCCGATCATCCCCATTTGGAGAGTCCGCTGCCCGAAGGCGTGCGGCTGTACGAAATCTCTGGCTCGCTGTTTTTTGGCGCCGCCGAGAAGGCCATGAGCGCCCTGCACGACATCGGCGCTCGGCCACGCGCCGTCATCATTGATATCGAAGGGGTGACGGTCATGGACGTGTCGGGTTTGGTGGAGCTGGATTCGGCCATCGAACGCTTGCAGAGCGACGGGGTTCTGGTGGCGATAGCGGGGGTGCATGGTCAGCCGGCGCTGCTGATGCGGCGGGCCGGGCTGCGCAACGTGCCCGGCAAGTTGCTGCTGTCGGCCAGCCTGCCGCAGGCGCTGGCGCGGGTGCGGCATTATCTGGGCGAGTCGAGCACGGGCCAGCCCATGCTCACCGAAAAGATCATTTGAACGGGAATCCTTTTCCATGCTGATGTTGCCCGATGAGTTCCAGCCGGAACTGTTGCCGGCGGGCGATGCCGATGCGCCGAACTGGTGGTTCGTGTTCGCCGGCGGCAATCTGCTGGTGCGACCGACTGCCAGCGGAGTTGAGTTGCCGGTAGCCTCGATCTGGCCCTTCGCCAAGCTGCCAACGACGCGCCGCCTGTATCTGGGTGCTCTGCGCGGCCGGCCCTGTCATGCCGCCGAGGTGGAAGCCACCGCGCCGCCACCTCCAGGGATGCAATTCCAGGGTCTGCGCGCCTTGTGGACGCGGCTGGATGAAGGCTTGCTCGGCGTGGCCAGCCAAGCGGCGCAATTGATTGAATGGGATCGCACCCACCAGTTCTGCGGTCAGTGCGGGACGCCGACGCAACGGCGGGCTGATGAGCGCGCCCGACATTGCGCGGCTTGCGGACTCATTGCCTATCCGCGCCTGTCGCCGGTGATCATGGTGCGGGTGGTGCGGGACGGGCAAATTCTGCTGGCCCGCGCGCCGCGTTTTGCGCCCGGCGTCTACAGCGTGCTGGCGGGTTTCGTGGAAGCCGGCGAAACGCTGGAACAGGCGATTCACCGGGAAATCGCGGAGGAGGTCAATATCCAGGTTCGGAACCTGCGTTACTTCGCCAGTCAATCCTGGCCCTTTCCGCATTCGCTCATGATCGCGTTTACCGCCGAGTACGCGGGTGGCGAGGTGCGGGTGGATGGACGGGAACTGTTGGACGCCAACTGGTTCGCGCCCGACGCCCTGCCGGGCCTGCCCAGCCCGATGAGCATGGCGTGGCGGCTGATTCAGGATTTCGTGGCCGGAAGCCAGAGTCGGGCGTGATGAATGGCTGCGCCGGTTCGCAGCGGCATGGGCTATCATCAGATTCAGGAGGTTGGCAATGAACGAGCGATGCAGTTCAACAAACAGTTCCACCCTGCCAGCGGACGAATGGGTCCGGGAACGGACGCGCTTTACCGCCCTGTGGATACGGGCGATGCCGGACGGGTACGCCGTGGCCAAAGCGGTTTTTGACCAGTTGCGCGAACTCTATGGCGAGCCGCATCGTCATTACCATACCCTGAATCATATTCGTCATTGCCTGCACGAATTCGACGGGGCGGCGGCGCTGATGGCCGATCCCGACGCCATCGAGATGGCGCTGTGGTTTCATGACGCGATTTATCAGGCGGGAGACCGGGATAACGAACG
Source organism: uncultured Candidatus Competibacteraceae bacterium (assembly GCA_937872125.1). Classification (GTDB taxonomy): domain Bacteria; phylum Pseudomonadota; class Gammaproteobacteria; order Competibacterales; family Competibacteraceae; genus Contendibacter. Next base: position 4,727 of record CALMNY010000178.1, read on the forward strand.
ACGCAGCGCCGATCTGTTTCGACAGTGGACGGACGGGCGCGCCGCTCCAGCGTTCCAGCAACGGGTGGATGATCTGATTATGGCGACCACGCACCGTGAGGCGCCCAGCCGGGACGACGCCCGTTTTATCGTGGATATTGATCTGTCCAGTTTTGGCCTGCCGTGGGAAGCCTTCGAGCGGGACGGCCGCCTGATCCGCGCCGAGTTCGTGGGGATTGCCGATGAGCAATACTATTCGGGGCATCTGCGGTTTTTGCAGGTCCTGCGAAATCGTCCCACCTTTTTCAACACAGAGTTTTTTCAGCAACGCTACGAGTCGGTTGCGCGCGAGAATCTGACGCGAATTATCACGGATTTGCACACGCGCGGTTATCGCTGACGCACGCGGTTACGACAGGCGGGAGGACAGGATATGAAACTGAAACTGGGTAGTCTGATCGCCGGGCTGACCGAGCGGGGCGCGGCGCACCAGCAGGTGGCGGCGACTGTGCTGTTCGCCGATATTTGCGGCAGTACCCGGCTGTTTGAGCAATATGGCGATGTCCGGGCGCGGGAGATCGAGACGCGGGTGCTCGATGCGCTCACCGCAAAAACCAGCGCGCATGGCGGCGAAGTCATCAAGACCATCGGTGATGAAATCATGAGTCGCTTTGCCGATGCGGAATCAGCGGTGCGCGCCGCTTGCGAAATGCACCAGGCGCTCAAGGATGATCCGGAACTGGCGCGCTTGAATATCGCCATCAAGATCGGCCTGCATCACGGGCCGGTGCTGGTTGAGAATAACGATGTGTTCGGCGATGCGGTTAATGTCGCTGCCCGGATGGTGTCCTTGTCCAAGGCGGAGCAGATCATCACCAACCGGGAGACGGTCGGGCAATTGCCGGAGGAGATCGCCCGGATGACGCGCAGCCTCGGGCAATCACAGGTTCGGGGCAAGCAGGAGGAAATTGAAATCTGCGAGGTGATCTGGCATGACAGCACCAGTCTGACCCAGATGGCGAGCGGACAGCATCAGGAGGAGTTGCGCAATTTGCTGTTCGCGCGGTTACTGCTGGAATATCGCGGCAAGGCTCTGGAATTGGCGCCGGCTGCGCAAACCTTCACGATGGGGCGCGGCGAACGGAGCAGCCTGGTCGTGGATCGGGAACTGGTGTCCCGCAGTCATGCCGATATCGAGTTCCGCCAGGGTAAATTCATTCTGGTGGATCACAGCACCAACGGGACGTATCTGCTGCTGGAAAACGGCGCGCGATTTTTCGTGCGGCGCGAGGAGTTTACCTTGCATGACCGGGGCATTATCTGCCTGGGGCAGGCGGTCGTAGAGGACAATCCCGATCTGATTCGTTACCAGTGCGTTCACCTGTAGAGCAGATTCTGGTTGCCGGACGTGTGGAGCCATGGCCGTGAGCATAGCGCCCAGCAGCGATAGCCCCAACAATTCCGGCTCTCTTTATAGAGTCACGATGAGCCTTGCTCGGCCGCAAGCGTAATGTTGCGACAGTGAGTTTCGTACAGGAAGGCCGAGGTGATGATGGACAGGGCGACGCAGCCCAGCATCAGGAAAAAGCCGTTCTGGTAATCGGCAGGGCTGTACACCCGCACGCCGTTGGCCATAGCGCCGGTCCAGGTTAAATCCATCACCCAGCCAAACAATGGTTGAAGGATGGCCGCCCCCAGGAAGATGCCGGTATTCACCAGGGCGATGGCCATGCCTGACAACGCGGGGGCCACTACCTCCTTCGCGCCGGCGTAGGTCAGAACAAAAGACCCGCACCCGAACCCCATCAGTACAAACCAGGCCATTCCCGTTATGCCCGGCGTCCAATGGCCATAGACGATGCCCAGCCAGGCCAGGCCATACAACAGAACGCCGATGACCAGCAGGGGTTTGCGACGACCCAGCCGATCGGACAACCAACCGCAGAACAACGTGCTACAGGCAAAGCTGGCCAGCGCGACGGTGGTGTACAGGGAGGCCGCCGACCGCTCCAGACCGTGCAGGTCATGCAGGAAGGGAATCGCCCACAGGCCGAGAAACGTCAACATGCTGCCTGGCATCCCCAGATTGACCCAGAATGCCGGCCAGGCCCGGCGCGTGGCCAACACCCCCAGCAGATCATGCCACCAGTGCTGTTGGCGTCCGGCGTGCCGGGCCTGACCCTCCATTTCCCGGATCGAGGGAAAACCGGCATCCTCGGGAGTGTTGCGCACCCAGAGCCACGACAGCGCCGCCAGCCCCAGCGCCAGGATGCCGAATGCGATAAACACCGTGCGCCACGACCAGACCGTCAGCATGGCGGCCAGGGGGCCGGCCGCCAGGATGGCGCCGACGTTGCCCAACAACAGGGTCAAGCCGCTGATGAAGCCGTAATCCCGGTCGCGGAACCAGAGAGTATTGCTCTTCATCAGCCCCACGAACACCACGGACACCCCCAGTCCGACCAGGGCGCGTCCTACCGACGCCTCCCAGAACGTGTCGGCCAAGCCGAACAGGATAGAGCCACCGCCAGACACCAGATTCCCCAGGGTTACCGAAATCCGCGCGCCCAGGGTATCCGCCAGCACCCCGGCGGGAATCTGCATGGCGGTATAAATGTAGTAATACATGGCCGCCAGCGACCCCAGCGCGGCTCCGGTGGCCCCGAAGTCCCGCATTAGGTCGGCGGACGCTACCGCCGGGGCGATCCGGTGGAAAAACACCAGGATGTAGGATGCCGCCAGAATGGCGTAAATAGACCAGCAAGCGCGGGCGAAACGCGCCGGGTCGAAGGAAGTGGACAGTGGGTTTGTAGTGGGGGCGCTCATTGCTACGCTTTGGCGGTAAGGATTTTCGGGCCGTTATCATACGCTCTTTTGACTGGATCGCTGATGGGCATGGCGTGCAGGGGTGCAGCGTTTCTGGCGCTGGCGTGGGTATAACGTGGTAAAACGGCGGATGGACCGGCGTGGTCTGGCGCGGTTCAACCGGCTTGTTGGGGGATTGAGGAGCGACGCATGAGTGGTTCGGCGGCAAAAAAGCGGCAGGCGCTGGCGGCGATGGCGCCGTTTATCGTCCGCATTGAGGATTTGACCCATGAGGGTCACGGCGTGGCGCGGCGCGAGGGCAAGGCCGTGTTCGTCGAGGGCGCGTTGCCGGGAGAGGAAGTTCGCTGCGCGTACACGGCGCGGCGCGGTCGCCACGATGAGGCGCGCACGCTGGAGGTGCTGACGCCGGCACCGGAACGGGTCGAGCCACGCTGCGCCCATTTCGGAATCTGCGGCGGCTGCGCCCTGCAACATCTCGACCCGACCGCACAACTGGCGCGCAAGCAACGCTGGCTGCTGGACAGCCTGACCCACATCGGCAAGGTTCAGCCCGAACAGGTGCTGGAACCGCTGACCGGGCCGATCTGGGGTTATCGGCGGCGGGCGCGGCTGGGCGTTAAGGACGTGACCAAAAAGGGGCGGGTGCTGATCGGTTTCCGCGAGCGGCGCGGTCCTTATCTGGCCGATCTGCGCCGCTGCGAGATTTTGGATGAACGGGTCGGTGGCCTGCTGGAAGAATTGGCGCGGCTGGTCGAAACCCTGTCCATCCGCGACCGGTTGCCCCAGATCGAGGTCGCCGGCGGCGATGCGGTGATGAGTCTGAATCTGCGGGTGCTGGCGCCACCGAGTGAAGCCGATTTGGCGCAACTGCGCTCATTTGGCGAGCGCCATGGACTGGCTCTGTACCTGCAACCGGGCGGCGTGGACAGCGTGCGGGCGCTGGACGATTCCCCCTCACCCCCGGCTCCTTTCCCACCAGGGGAGAGGAGAGTGTTGAGTTACCGGCTAGCGGATGGGCTGGAGCTGGAATTTCAGCCCCAGCACTTTATCCAGATCAACGCCGCCCTGAACCGGGCGCTGGTCGAACGCGCGTGCGAACTGCTGGAACTCGGACCGGAGAATCGCGTGCTGGATTTGTTTTGCGGGCTGGGCAATTTCACCCTGGCGCTGGCCCGGCGAGTGCGGGAAGTGGTCGGGGTGGAGGGAGACAACGGTTTGGTCGAATGGGCCAGGCACAACGCGGCGCGTAACGGTATCGCCAACGCCGCGTTTTACGCCGCTGATCTGGCCGGCGACCTGACCGACCAACCCTGGATTCAGGGCGGTTACGACCGCATTCTGCTCGATCCGCCCCGCTCCGGCGCGCTGGAACTGCTGCCTTGGCTGGCGACGCTGGGCGCGCGGCGGATCGTCTATGTCTCCTGCCATCCCGCTACCCTGGCGCGCGATGTCGGTGAGTTGACACAGCGCTTCGGCTACCGGTTGCTCGGCGCGGGCGTGCTGGACATGTTTCCGCATACCACGCATGTCGAGTCCATCGCGGTGCTGGCGCGGTGAGCGGTTCGCTGCTCTATGGCCGATAACGCGCCTGCCGGGTAGTCATAGCGGGGTGGGACGATCTGGCGGGATGATGGGGCGTTGCAGATCGGTCCAACCGCAGGAACGCCGGGTAGCCTTTCGCCCCGCCGTTTCGGTAATCCTCGGCCAATGCTCCGCGCGCTTCGGGTTCGGCGACGCTCAGCGCCTCGATCAACCCCCGGTACAGCAGATCGAACAGCCGTTCCAGCGCGAATTGGTGGGTCTGGCCGGTGGCGGCGAACAGCCAGTCACTCAGCGTCATGAACCGCCCAAACGGATCGTCGCCCAGCAGCAGCGGGCGGGCGTG
>CALMNY010000179.1 GCA_937872125.1 uncultured Candidatus Competibacteraceae bacterium
CAATCCCCCAGCGGTCATGCCGTGGTCATGGACGGCCCGCCGGAACTGGGCGGTCACAACCTCGGACCGCGCCCCATGGAAATGCTGCTCATGGGCATGGGCGGCTGCACCGCGATTGACGTAGTCAACATCCTGCGCAAATCCCGCCAGGACTTGCGCGGTTGTGAAGTCCAGATTGAGTCGGACAGAGCCAAGAGCGACCCCAAAGTCTTCACCACCCTCCATGTCCATTTCATCCTGACCGGCAAGAGCCTGAGCGCCAGGCACATCGAACGCGCCATCCAGTTGTCAGCGGAGAAATACTGCTCGGCTTCGATCATGCTCGGCAAAACGGCCCAAATCACCCACACCTTCGAGATCCGTGAAGCCTGAGAATCCTGGATCAGACGTCTCCTGATCGCGGGCCAGCGCCAGCGCCCCGCCAGCGGGCGTGGAGCCGGGCCAGTTGCTCCCAGATCCAGCCACCGGGGATTTCCCGATCCCACAGGACATAGTCGAGCGTGTTCTCGTTGTGCAAGGTCAGGTCGAGCGCGCCCTGCGCCGCGCCGCGCCCGACCAGCAACAGACGGTCCCCGGCCTGGATCGGCGTGTGCCGGTGCGGCAGCATCATGGCGGAATCATCGGCCCGCACCAGATACAGCACCCGGCATTCCAGTTCACAGGAGCGGTCGTGGGGGTCGCGCAGCAAATCGCCCAGCGGTACTTGAGGGCCAGCAGGCATCGCCAACTGATGCAGAAGCGCCGGAGCCTGATCTGCATTGATGTACACGCTCCACACCGCCGGCGCTTCCCAGCCGAAGCGCTCGGTCAACTGATCCAGCAAGGTGCTGGCCCAGGCTTCGCCGCGCTGCTTGATTTCGTCCAGGAAGGGAACCAGCAATGGCGTGGTCAGGATCGCCAGGCATTCCCGCGCGATGATCTGGCTCGGCACCACCGTGAAGTCGGACTCGAACGCATCGAACAGGGCCTGATTGGCTTGCAGGTTTTGCCGCAGGACTACGAACAGTTCGGGATTCAGTTCCCGCGCTGTGACCACGATGGACAGGTTGTCAACATCATCCTTGGTGCAGGCGACGATGCCCACGGCCTGCTCGATGCCAGCCGCCTGCAAGGCTGGCGCTCCTGCGGCGTCGCCCCGCACCCAGCGCTCGTGGCGCTCGACCGGCGGCGCATGGTCAATGATCGTCACTGGAATCCCTTCCTGCTCCAGCATGGAAACCATGACCTTGCCAAACCGGCCATGACCGCACAGCACCCAGCGGCCATGCGGCGGGTCGCGGTGGGGCTTGACCACTGTGCCGGGGACGCCAGTCAGCCACTCCAGCAGGTGATAGGCCGCCGGCGCGTGCAGCGCCAGCGTCAGGTAGCGGCCAAACTTGTCAAAGGGATTGATGATGTGGCGGGTGCCGAAGGACGCCATGTTGCCGGCGGTTTCAACACTTTGGGCGCGGCACAGCGCCGGCAGCGCCGGCGCCAGCAGGCGCGCGGCGATGGCGATGGCCAGATTGGCGTTGTCGTCGTTGGTCAGCGCGATGACGCCCTGGCAGCAGCGGTGGGTCAGCCCGGCCAGCTTCAGGACTTCCGGTTGCCGGGCGTCAGCCGCCAGCGCCGGAATATCAATCGAATGGCCGTGCAGGTCGAGCTGGCTGACCCGACTGTCCTCGATTTCGACGACCACCGCCCGCAGCCCGAGCTGGTCGAGGGCGCGGCCGATCAGTTGCCCGGTTTCCCCATAGCCGCACACCAGATAGAACGGCTCCCGCAGGTGGCGCACGGCCTGACTGAAGCGTTGCAAGCGCACGGCGTTGCGAAAATTCTGATCCTGGAGCATCGCCAGCAGCGCGCCGATGGAGTAGGCCCAGCCGATCACCGACAGGTAGATGCAGAAGGTGACCCACAGCCGTTGCGCCTCGGAGAAGGCGTTGGGAATTTCGCCGAAGCCGATGGTGGTCGCGGTGTAGCTGATGAAATAGAAGGCGTGCAGGAAATCCATCCGGGTCGGCTGGCCTTCGACCTCAATGCCAGGAATCAGAGTCAGCCCGCCGACCGACACCGCGTAGATCAGAATCAGCGTGATCAGCGGCGCCCGCATCCGCCGCAGCGCCAGAAACAGAGTGCTTTCGTAGGCGGCCGGGTTCATCGTTTTTGCATGATCGTTTCGGCGATCAGGATGACCACCGATACCACGTTGGCGAACAGGGCGCCGCCGGAGAGCGATACCACCTTGGCGGTGATTTCGGGTGTCATGCCCGCGCCGGCGACGTGTACGCTGTACCCCCATACCAGCGCCGCCGTAATCAGTTGCAGGTCGGCGACCAGGCTGGTGGACAGATGGATCGCGCCGATGTGGGTGCGGTCGCCAAACTTGAGCACGGTGGCGATCAGGTTGACCACGATGGCGGCGAACAGCTCGTAAACGTCATGGTGGATCGGGTTGTCCAGTTCGCCGATGAAAAAGCCGAAATTGAGCGTGGCGGCCAGGACGATGAAGAAACCGAAGATGACTTTTTCCAGGTTCATGGCGGGGGACGTTCCCTTCGTTTTAGTTTTGTTATGGAATAAAGAGAAGAGGGGCGGCCATCGAGCGTTCCAGCATCCGACGGGATTGCAGCGGCCATTATAATACGATCAAAGCCTTGCAGGCGGATCTACGCTAACTGATCAAGCCCGCCCGTGCGTTGAACAGGGCAGTTTCAGATTCCCGACCTTCATCAATCAGCGCCCAATCCTGCTATACTTGCACCCTTTTTAGAAGGCCCCGGCGCGCAGGTCGGCGGGTTGGGCGCGCTTACCTGGGGGAGGATAGACGCGGTGTCTCTACGGCCCATGTCCAAACTGCGGTTGCAGGGGTTCAACAACCTCA
>CALMNY010000180.1 GCA_937872125.1 uncultured Candidatus Competibacteraceae bacterium
GCCAGGGCGTAATGGCCCAGCAGCCAGGCCCACACCGGCCCCTGATGGTAGCCGCCGTCCCGTTCCCGGACATCGCCGCGATAATAGGGCCGGAACTCGGCGTGACGCGGCGCCAGCGAGCGCAGGCCGTAGGAAGTCAATAACTCCCGACCGCACACCCGCACCACCGCCTGCCGCGCCGCGTGATCGAGCGGACTGTGCGGCAGGCTGACGGCGAAAATCTGGTTGGGCCGGATGCGGGCATCGTCGCCGTCGGGGCCGTCCAGCACGTCGAACAGCCCCTCGCCGTCCAGCTTGACGAAGCGGCGAAAACCCTGCCGGGCCTGATCCGCCAGATCGTCGTAGAAGGCCGGCGACTGGCCCAACTGGCGGGCGAACCCGGCCACGCTGCATAGCACGTTGTACCAGAGCGCATTGATTTCGACCGGCTTGCCGATGCGCGGCGTCACCACCCAGTCGCCGACCTTGGCATCCATCCAGGTCAGTTGCGTGCCCGGCTCCCCGGCGCGCAGCAGGCCATCATTCGGGTCCATGCCGATGCCGTAACGGGCGCCGGCGACGTGCCAGGCGATGATTTCCTGCAGGATCGGGAAGACCTGGACCAGAGTTTCAGCATCGTTGCTGGCCTCCACGTAAGCCCGCCACGCCTCGACGTACCACAGCGCGGCGTCGGCGGTGTTATAGGCCAGCGGTTCGCCGGCGGCGGGAAACAGGTTGGGCAACATGCCCCGGTCCGTGAAGCGGGCGAAGGTCAGCAGGATGCGGCGGGCAATGTCGGCGCGACCCGTCGCCAGCGTCAGTCCCGGCAGGGCGATCATGGTGTCGCGGCCCCAGTCGCCGAACCAGGGATAACCGGCGATCACCGATTCGCCCTCGGGCAAATCGGGCAACGGCCGGGCGAACAGGAAACTGTCGGCGGCCAGCACCAGTTGCCGCACCCAGTCCGGCGCTCGGCGCAGTTCCGGCGTGCGCGCTTCGGCCTGAGCGAGCAATTCGACCTCCCGGCCCAGAAACCGCCGCAATGCTGCATCGAAATCCAGGGAGACCTCTTCTTCATGCAGGCTGACGATCACGCCGGTCCAGACGCCAGGCCGTAATGGCAATACCGCCTCGCCCAGGCAAAGATGATGATCGCGATGCGCCAGGCCGCGCTCGTGCTCGATAGGCAGATCGAAGTTCTCGAACCAGTTGACGTCGTCCACGATGACGCCGTCCACCGCCCACAACCGCAGGGTAAAGTCCGGAGTCTGGACGCGGCGCAAGGCTGAATCGGGCGCGGCGATCATCGGCTGAAACTGGTCCATCTGGGTGCGGCTGTGATGGTCGCGGCCATTCACCAGCAGGCGAACCCGCAGTTGCGCATCGCGGCCAGCGGAGGTTGTGACCAGCCGCCAGGCGACGTAGCTGGTATGGGCGCCTGGCTCCAGCCAGATGCGCTGTTCCAGCACCAGGTTGCCTATCGCATAGCGCCAGACCGGCATCCGTCCCTCCAGCCGGAACGATTCGAGATGGACCTGACCCGACGGATGGACCACACCGCCGGCCCAGCGATTGCCGAACAGCGGAATTTCCCGCTCGCCGTCCACCAGAGTCGCGTCGGCCTTGGCGAACACCAGCCAGCGATCCAGCGGCGGCCGCACCGGCGCGATGAGCAGGCCGTGATAGCGGCGGGTCAGGGTGCCGGCCACGGTGCCGGCGGCATAACCGCCCAGTCCGTTCGCCAGCCACCATTCGCGCCGTTCCGCCTGCGCCAGATCGCCGCACAGCGCCCGGCCGCAGCGGATGAAATCCGGTAATTTGCGGGTCATGAGCATCACATCCAAGTTCGGTTAGAGCTAATCTTCGGCTTGCAGCTACGCGGCTATTCCCCTCGACCTGGTTTCCAGACCGCAAATTCCAGCGGTCGCAACCCGAAGCGGATGGCGTTGTCGGCGTGCAGGGTTTTGAATTCGTTCAGCACCAGCGTCACGAAGCGCTCGCGGTCGGTCTCGGCTACCGTGACCGGCATGTTACGCCATACATTCTCTTCGCTAACCGGGTAGTTCCCCTGCACGATAGCGCGCACGGCTTCAGTCAGCGCGTGGCGGTAACGCAGTCGGAACGTATCCGGCGGCGCCAGTTGCTGGCGCACGGCCACATACTGTTGGCACGAGCGTTCATACGCCCAGACGAACACATCGCGCAACAGTTCGATGCGGTTGAGTTCGTACACGCCAAGGATGGCGTCCACGTAGGCCCGATCCGGCACGTCAACAAAGGAAAGCGGACACAGATTCCGCTGGATCAGCGGAATATTCGCCGCCAGCCGCGAAACCCGCTTGTTCACGTCCAGGAAGGGTTGCAGATAGGGCAGATGCGCCATGGTAAACAAGGCCTGTTCAAACGGATCGTGAATCTCCGCCGCCATGCCGATGATGATTCCAAACAGTTCTTCCAGTCGTTGCGGCAGGGCGATGGGTAGATAGACGCTACCGCTGATTTCCACTGGCCGGCGGCGTAACCGGCCACCCGCCTGGGGGTCGGAGAGCAATCCATCGGAAAGCAGGGCATGCAGGGCGATAATAGTCTCCGGATTGAATCCCACCCGCTCCACTTCATGAACCAGAAACTCGATGGCGGCCTTGTGGTTCAGGATCATCTGCGTTTCCCGCGCATCCTTGTCGCTGGCGGCTTGGCCGAATTCGATCAGTCGCTCGGTGTCCAGTCGGCTGTAGGTGTTGCCTTCCAGCCGCGACGAGGCCCAGGAGAGATCAATCAAGAGCCGATCCAGGATGTCGCGCGCAAACGTACCGGCGGGCGCGTCGTCCAGCGGCGACCGGCCCAGGTCATGAAGTTGGGCGCGCAAGGATTCGGGGAGATAGAACGTCTGATTGGGGTGATAGGCTTCAAGGAACTCGATGCGATAACCGACGGGTTGACGGTTCTGGCGCGGTTGCCGGACATAGGCTTTGATCGCCAGGCTTTCGGGCGAAAGCGGGACGTAAACCTCGGCAGTAGCCTCTACTTTTAGCGGCGGCAAGGTAAGATGCGCTTCCGCAAGGAGCGCGAGGCGGTACTTGAGCGCGCGCCCCGCCCCGGTTTTGATGAGCCGTCCGCCGGCGACCAGATCCGCCAGCCGGCGTTGCAGGGTGCGACGGCTGAAGCAGCCGTTTAAATCCTGCATGAGCGTGGTTAGATCCACGCCATCGGCATGGCGCGCAACTAGCGCGAAAATTTGCTCAATATCCTGATTTATATTGTTTTTTGGCATGAGGAAGCCCTGATTTTGGCGCAATAGTCCTTATTGCGCCATTTTATTTGGCGCGATTCAAACTTTTTTGGCGCGCAACACGCATCGCTTGGCATTGGTTAATAATAGCCGGCTTCCACCATAGCCAAATTTCGCCAATGATCGCTGCTCCTGGGACCGCCATGACCAATCCGCTCCTCACTCCCGCCGACCTGCCTTCCTACGCCGCCATCCAGCCGGAACACGTCGAACCGGCCATTGATCACTGGTTGGCCGAAAATCGCGCCGATCTCGAACGATTGCTGGCGGCGAACGCTGTTTATACCTGGGACAATTTACTTCGTCCGCTGGAGGAACTGGAGGATCGGCTGAACAAGGCGTGGTCGCCGGTCAACCATCTGCACTCGGTCTGCGATTCCGAGGCCCTGCGCGCGGCCTACAACGCCTGCCTGCCCAAGCTCAGCGCCTATTACAGCGAACTGGGCCAGCACGAAGGCTTGTATCGCGCCTATCAACAGATCGCCGACGGGCCGGAGTACGCTCGGCTCGATTCGGCGCAGCGCAAAGTCATCACCGACGCCCTGCGCGACTTCCGGCTGTCCGGCATCGCCCTGCCGCCGGAACAGCAAGCCCGCTACAGGGACATTCAGCAGGAACTGGCGCAACTTGGGGCCAAATTCTCGGAAAACGTGCTGGACGCCACCCAGGCCTGGACCAAACATCTGACCGAAGAGGCGCAACTGGCTGGCCTGCCGGACTCGGCGCGGGCGCTGGCCCGGCAGACCGCCCAACAGCGGGGGCTGGACGGCTGGCTGCTGACGCTGGAACTGCCGTCCTATCTGCCCGTGTTGAACTATGCCGACAACCGCGAACTGCGGCGGGAACTGTACAGCGCCTATTGCACCCGCGCCTCCGAGCAGGGGCCGAACGGGGGGCAGTGGGACAACGGGCCGGTGATGGAACGGATTCTGGCGCTGCGCCACGAGCTGGCTCAACTGCTCGGCTTCCACGATTACACCGAATACTCGCTGGCGACCAAGATGGCCGACTCGCCGGATCAGGTGCTGGACTTCCTCGCCGATCTCGCCCGCCGCGCCCGGCCCCAGGCGCAACGGGAACTGGACGAGTTGCGGACTTTCGCCCGCGACCGGTTCGGCGCGGACGATCTGGACGCCTGGGACATCGGCTATTACGCGGAAAAGCTGCGCCAGCATCGCTATCAACTGTCGCAGGAAGAATTGCGGCCCTATTTCCCGCTGCCCCGGGTTCTGACGGGACTGTTCGCGGTGGCGGAACGCCTGTTCGGCATCGCCATTCGCCCGCTGGACAGCGTGGAAGTCTGGCATCCCGACGTGCGGGTTTACGAAATCGTTGACGCGGCGGGAACACGGCGCGGGCGGTTCTATCTGGACCTGTACGCCCGGCCCCACAAGCGCGGCGGGGCATGGATGGATGGCGGTCTGGCGCGGCGGCGGCTGGCTAACGCAGTGCGGTTGCCGGCCGCTTATCTGGTCGGCAACTTCACCCCGCCGGTGGGCGCCGATCCGGCCCTGCTGACTCATAACGAAGTGCTGACGCTGTTCCACGAATTCGGCCATGGCCTGCACCATCTGTTGACCCAGGTGGACTACCTGCCAGTGGCGGGCATTCACGGCGTGGAATGGGATGCGGTGGAACTGCCCAGCCAGTTCATGGAAAACTGGTGCTGGGCGCGGGAGGCGCTGGACCTGCTGGCCAGTCATTACCAAACCGGCGAACCGTTGCCGGACGAACTCTATCAACGGATGCTGGCCGCCAAGCACTTCCAGGCCGGGATTTTGATGGTGCGGCAACTGGAATTCGGGTTGTTCGATTTCCGCCTGCATCGCAACTACGACCCGGCGCGCGGCGGGCGGGTGCTGGAGGTGCTGGACGAAATACGCCAACAGGTGGCAGTCATCCTCCCGCCGGCCTGGAACCGTTTTGCCAACGCCTTCACTCACATCTTCGCCGGCGGCTACGCGGCGGGCTATTACAGCTACAAATGGGCGGAAGTGCTGTCGGCGGACGCCTTCAGCGCCTTCGAGGACAGCGGGATTT
>CALMNY010000181.1 GCA_937872125.1 uncultured Candidatus Competibacteraceae bacterium
CCACATAGGCTTCCACCTGCGACCTGAGTTTCTGGCCGGGGTGGAAGGTCACGACCCGCCGCGCCGTAATGGGGATTTTCTCGCCCGTCTTGGGATTGCGTCCCGGACGCTCTTTCTTCTCGCGCAGATCGAAATTACCGAATCCGGACAGCTTCACCGGCTCGCCTCGCCCCAGGGCAACCCGGATCTCCTCGAAGAACAGCTCCACCACGTCCTTGGCCTCGTGTTTAGTGAGGCCGATTTGCTCGAGGAGGTAGTCGACCATGTCCGCCTTCGTGAGTGCCATCGCATCAATCTCTCCGTGTTGCTCCAAGTTCCCGGCAATTTTACAAGCATTTAGCCGAGGATACCCGCTTATCCCTCCATTTTCTGTTTCCCCCCGTCCGTCCCACGTCTGTCCCCTGGGAAACCCCCTCACCACACCTCCCCATCCGGCCACTCGAACGGCTTCACCGGATACCCCAGCACCTGGGCGTGGTAGCGAGAGTTCGCCTCCATCTCCCGCGTCCACTTCCCGGCCTGGATGTCCACCAACGACAGGACCGGACGCTCCTCTGACCTCGTAGGCGCCCCGCCAGGCCGACGGGCGCCCAGGGGGTAACCCTTTCCGCGCCCGGTTGGCTGATGAGTCCTGGCCCCGCAGCGAGGGCAAGGTGGTTGGGGTGTCATGGGGAGCGAGGAGGCGGCGGCAGGGGGAAGAGGTCTGCTGCGGGCAGGCGAGGGGTGGAGAGATGAGCGTGAGTACGCCGTGCGCGCGCTGGTGTCGCTAAACGCATGATTGGGTTTGGCTGGAGAAATGCGGATGACAGCAGATACGCGATCGGGCGGACGGGGGGGCTCTAACGCGTGATCAGGTTTTTTTTGCTGACAGCGGGGAAGTTGAGGCTAGATCGGGTAGGTTGTGGTCGGGCTGGTGCCAGTTTGGTGTCTCACCATGGCAGGAAAATTTTCGTTGTAGCTGAAGGTTGGCTTGGTTGGTCCCCATTCACAACGCTTCACCAGATCTGGACTTGTTCCTCGCCTGCTTGGTTTGGTTAGCCAGCCCTAGGTGATGGGGCTATCGCTTGGCTTTGTCCAACCTCAACCTGGAGAAACGATATGCAAACTCAACCCACTCCCTCCTGGAAACTCTTGCGCGCGCCGATGGTGATCGCCATCACTTCCTACAGCCGGGCCTCTATCTACCGCCCAGTCAGGGAGGGAAAATTCCCGCCCCCCGTCAAACTTGGCAACGGGCAAGGCGGGGCCGTTGCCTGGCGGTCAGATGAGATCTTTGATTGGGTCAAGACTCGCCAGGAAGGCCGAGCATGGTCCCAATGATTCCCAGGTAATGACCCCTTGCGCCTGATCCGCCCGCCAGGGGCATCCTGACTCTGGTTCGGCGCGGCCCGGCCTCTGGTCCTCACCCTGGGGGCAGATCCAACGAGCGCCGCCCCGTGGCGCCTCGCTCCCTTTCATCACACCGTGGGTCCTCAGAAGATGAGGACCCCTTTCTTCCCATGCGCCGCCAGGGTACATACAAGCTGCCTGGCAGCTCCCCGTTTGGCCACTGGGCAGGCATTTTTGTGCTGGCGTACCTGCTAACATAACATGCCTTAACCCCCGCCATCGTTACCCAAGGCGTTACCCATACTGTCATTCTTATCTGAATTTGTTCGGCAAAACATTGTCAACTCTATGATATTTAATAACTAACTAGCGTCCGGCGGCAGAGAAAAACTAGACGCCATAGGGGGGTATCAGTAGCCGCCAGTAGGGGGTGTCCGGGTAACGCCAGGGCCGGAACCAGACCATGCTGCCATAGCCCAGGGCGCCGAGGGCGATGCCGATGAGCCCGGCCAGCCATTGTCCCTGGACCAGGAACGCCACCGCCATCGCTGGTAGCCACAGGAAGGCGCCGGCGAAGCCGCCGAGCCAGCCGGCCTTTTCACCCCGCCGCGTGTCCGCCATGGTCATTGCCTACGCCGGGCCACCGCACCCATCAGGCCCCGGGCGGGCCGGAGTGCTTGGAACCTACCCTCAGGCGGGCGTGGATACCCGCGTGCCGGGTAAGGTGACCCCCGATCCACTGGCCACCCGCGGCAGCCCGGCGTGCCGGTCACCCGCAGGACGGAAGGCGGACACCCGCTGAGGGGCGAATTCCACCGCGACCCCGCCTGTAGTTCACCTACCCCCGGAGGGGTAATAAACTTTACAAAAGACTTGGCCTGCAAATGACATGGCCCGCATTAGCGGACCATGAGTTTGTTTCATATGATTTTTTTAAGCTTTCTCTAGAAGGGGATATCATCAAAATTGTCCAAGTCGGGGGCCGCCGCGGGCGCTCCGCCGCGACCCTGCCCCCCGCCCGACGCCGCCGTGGGCGCACCGCCGCCGCCCTCGCCACTGCCCCGCCCGTCGAGCATCTGCAGGGTGGTGCCGAGCCCGCCGACCACGATCTCGGTGGTGTAGCGATCCTGACCGCTCTGATCCTGCCACTTGCGCGTGTGCAGCTTACCTTCCAGATACACCTTGGAACCCTTGTGGAGGTAGTTTTTGACCACCTCGGCGAGCTTGCCGCGGATGACGACCCGGTGCCATTCCGTGCGCTCCTGGGGTTCCCCGCTGTTACGGTCCTTCCAGGTCTCGCTGGTGGCGACACTCAGGTTCGCCACGCCATCCCCACTGGGAAAATACCGCACTTCCGGGTCGGCGCCCAAATTGCCAATGAGAATGACTTTATTGACACCAGACATGGTTTTTTTAATCCTGTGTTGGTTGCGATGAATTGGGGCGACGACCGCTCCTCAGCGGAGGGATTTGGCCGCGCGCTCGGGTATGGGGATGGCCGGTAGCGCCGGGTGAGGCGGGACAGAATTATCCCAGAAAACTGCGTATTCCTCGGCGTCGATCTCCACCCCGACGGCAAAGAGTGGCATGGTTGCCTGCGGTTCCTGCCAGGGGACGAGATCGAGCGCCAGCATCAGGGCCTGGTCCAGGGTGAGCTTGGGGGCTTTCTTGCCATAGAGGGCGCGGTAGCGGCGTTGGGCATGGGCCCGCAAAGCCTTCATCTCCGCTTCCAGCAACGGTCGGACCAAGGGGCAGGACCGGCGGCCCAGATAGGGGGTATAGCGCGGCTGGTTCACGGCCGCGACGACCTCCTTGTGACGAAAGCGCGCGTCCGGGCGGAACGCCAGGGCCACGGTGAAGCTGGCATCGCACAGATATTCCCGGCGCGTGACCAGCGGATAGGGGCTCAGCTGGCCGTCCGCCCGGCGCACCGGGGATACGGTGTGGAAATCGGTAATGATCGAGGCCCCATAGGGGCGGTGGGGGTCCTGATCGGCACGTACCGCCAGGCGGAATGACGCATCCAGGGCGCAGAGTTCCGCCCGCTGTTGTCCGTCGATGCCGAGACAGGCGCCCAGCAGCCCGACCAGGCCGGAGCGGGTGGGGAAGGGCCGCACCGGCCGGCAGGTTTCCAGGGTATGGTCACCCCAGGCCTGCATCGGCCCGACCAGTTTGAGGAGCAGGAAGCGGGACATGGCCGTCATCACTGGCCGTCCCGGACGATCCACTGTTCGAGCGCATCGAGGCTGGCAGCACCGCCCGGCCCTCCAGCGGCACGCGGAAGCACACGGCCATCGGGTCGGTCCGGCTGTACATCCGCTGCATGTCGTCCCAATAGGCGAGCAGTCGGGCGGCGGAGGGTTGCAGGAAGCCACCCTTGGCCTTGACCGGGTTCTCGAAGGCAGTGGCCAGGGATAGGGGTGTTTGACTGAAACTGGCGAGGACCAGATCGGCGTGGTTATACGCAGCGAAGGCGCTCTGCTTGCTGCTGGGCACCTCGGTCGCCAGCAGATGGGCCACATGGCGGGCAACCTTCAGCGCCCGGGCGCGGGGCGCGGCGCCCAGATTGCGCTGCAAGGTCCCCAGATCGAGGCAGGCGTAGCGATAGAACACGCCGGTGGAAAATTCCTGGGTCGAGATGTGCCCGGCGCCCTGCTCGTCGAGGTCATCCATCGCCGTGAACCAGTCGATATCGGGCTCGCTGGAATGGGTGGTGAACGCGTGCGCGACGGACAGCGCCGCATGCACCGTGGTCATCAGGCCCGAGGTGGCCATGCGCCCGGAGACCGCGATATCGACCCTGATTGAAGGCCTGGCTGGTCGCCGGCGCCTGCCCCCGCAGCTGGCGGACAATTTTCTTGTCGAGCTCTTCCTCTTCCAGCGCGCGCAGACTGGGCGGCGCTTTCGCCGGCTTGGTCTTCGCCTTGGCGTATTTCTCCAGCAGTTGGGCGTGACGGGCGGCGATTTTGGCGCATTCCTCCGCCGGCAACCCCTCGTCGAGCACCCGGGCCACCCGGCCACACAGTTCGCGGATCTCGACCACGCACCAGGGGGCCACGGCCTGTCCCTTTTCGCCCGCTGCCGCGGCATCCTCCGCGGCCGGGTCCGGCGCCTCCGCCTTCTCCTCCTCCGCCGGCACGCTGGCATTGGTGACGAACAGCCGGGCCGTCCGGCTGATGACCGCTTCCTCAAACTCGCCGGCCAACTGCGCCTGCAGGTGATCGGTGATCAGGGCGAGGTTACGGCTGCGGAAACTGGGCGTGCCGAGATGCACGCGATAGTATTCCGAGCGCCTCATCACCCGTTTCAGGGCCTGGCTGGTGATGCGCGTGCGCCGCACGCCGCCATACAGGACGGTCTTCTGCATCCCCAGGTCATCGCGGTTGAGGCAGGAAGCGTTATGCGAGATCAGGACGCTCAGGTTCAGATAGTTGTAGGCATTCATTGGCGGGTTTCCTGGCGGGTCAGGCCGCGGCGCGGCGCGGCGGGTGGGTGAAATAACCCTGCAGAATGCGGCGCTTGGCGGCTTCGCCCCAGAACAGCCGCACCGGCGCGAACGTGCCCCGGTCGAGCCGCAGTTCGGCGTGGATGAGTAACCGGCGCAGGGCGTGGAGATCCTCATCGGCGTGGGCGCGCACGGTATGGTGATACGGGGCCACGGCCTGCTCGAACAGGGTGTAGGCCAGGCGGATGACCGCGTCGTTGAATTCCAGCATGGCCCGCTGGCGCTCGCGGCGGGTCATCTCGGTGAACAGCGCATCCACCAGGGAGCGGCTGCCGTGGTCGAACTGCTGCTCGACCGCGTTCTGGAGTGAGGCGCCCAGTTGCTTGCTGGCGTAAAACACCTGTCCGCGAAGGATGTTGCGCACCGCCTGGGCGAAGGTCTGCCCGGCCTCCAGCTGGCGGCTGCCGGCATGGTCGGGCCAGTGGAGCGGCAGGGTGAACACCTTGTGGCGCCGTTCGCGCACCCGGCTTTGCCGGGTGCGATACCCGGACACCAGCAGGCGGATCAGCAGGGTCTCCGGGTGCTGCGCCTGGCCCTGCTGCACGACCAGGGCGGGCTGATCGGTGCTGCCGGCCTGGAGATAGTGATTCAGCTGATGCCAGGTGGGCGTGCTGGTGTTGAAGATGCGGTAGCGCACCCGGACCGGCGCGCCTGGTGGAGGTCCCCCTGCTGCGTGCTGTGGGGGTGGAGCCAGCAGCCCTTGACGCCAAAGGCAAAGGGCGCTTTGTTAAACGCCGGGACCAGGCGCGGGCTGTCGCCCTGACAGGCTTCGCAGCGCCCGCCCGCCGCCGTGGGCAGGAGTTCGACGTGGTGCGGTTGCCAGAACAGGCCGCGGATCAACCCGATCTCCGCGGCGCGATACGTGGTCTGACGGCGCAGGGGGGTCGATCCAGGTCGGCGCCACCGGGTCCGTGGCCAGCGGGTAGTGCTGGCGGAGGGTGTCCTGGGACAGGACGTTGAGCCAGATCGTTTCGCGCAGGTGGCGCCCGGCGAGCAGGGTGATGATCGGTCCGTTGCCGCGCCGGGGGTTCTTGAAGCCCCCACCGAAACTGGGCGCGACACTGGCCTGATTGAACAGGGCAATGGACTTGCAGCGCGGGCAGACGTGGCGGATGGCGTCAACCGGGTTGAGAAAGGTCGGGGTGATCCCTGCGGGAGGCCGACAAACAGTTTCTGGATCGGGTCGGCTCCGTGGCCGGCACGCCGCGGGTTTGCAAAAACGGGGTCTGGGGATGAAACAGCTCGAACCAGTGGCGGTAGTCGCGGACCGTGGCGCGATACTCCGCCGGGGTCAGTGGGGTGCGCAGCCGCCGATGATAAGCGGCGCCATCGGCGGGGGTGAACAGGGTCCGGGTCAGGGCGCTGAGCAGCTGCAGGGCGGCGGCTTCCATGTCATCCCCCGCCAGGGACAGGGTGCGCGGCGTGTCTTGGGTCAGCAGGCTTGCGAGATCGATATCGCGGATCTCACCGGGCTCATGCACAGGAATTCAGGGGTCATCCAGCAGGTTCAGCAGCACCTCACCCGGTCGTCAGACCGTGACGGGGAAACAGGGCGCCACGCGCCCGCCAGCGGTGGGCATGACGCGTGGCGTCAGAAATTGGCGGACGCCTGGGGCGCCCGCGGGGGGGCTGGCTTAGAAGGCGTAACGCACGCCGGCGAACAGGTTGTGGGAGGCGTTGGTGATCTCGACGTCCTTGTCCCAGGGGCCGCCGGAAGAGAAGCGCAGGTCCTCGGTGGCGGCATAGCGGTAACCGGCGTCTAGATTCAGCTGCGGATTGACCGCAAAGCTCACGCCGAGGCTCAGGTGATAGGCGAAGACCACATCATTGTTATCCCAGTGTTCGCCACCTTCCAGAGCGAAGTCATTAAGCCGCACTTTGGCCAGGCCGACACCGCCGCCGAGGAAGGGGCTGAACTTGGTGCCGGTGGGGATATCGTAAAAGGCGCTGGCGAGGAAGGCGGTGCTGCTTACGTCGCCGTTCATCTTCGCTTCCGCGCCCATCATCTGCACTTTGTCGAGGTCGTTCTTCTGATAGGCCAGGCCGGCCTCGAAGCGCAGGCCATTGGCCAGCTGGTAGCCAAGGCCGGCGCTCAGCCCCAGGCCGCCATCGAAGCTAAAGTCCGCCCGTTCCGTGCCCGGGGCGGAGAGTTCGGCATCCACGGGCAACGACAGGCCGAGGGTGCCGGCGACATAGGGCCCGGGCGCACTCAGCGCGGCGCCGGACAGGGCGGAGAGGATGGCCAGAGTGGCGAGTTTGGGCATGAAGTTCATGAGTCGTGTTCCTGTATCAGGGTGGAGAAAGTGGCGCGGATCGCGTTCAGAAAGCGAACCGCAAACCGGCGTAAAGGTTATGGCTGGCGTGGCTCATGTCCGCCTGTTCCAGCGGCAGTTCGGCAGTGGCGTAATAGCGGTAGCCGAGGTCCAGTTTGACCTCGGGTGTCAGGTGGTAACTGGCGCCCAGGCCCAGCTGATAGGCAAAGACCGTCGTCCGCTCCGTGACGGCCTCCGCCGTGGCGCCGCTGCGAACCTGCGCGTCGTCGATCACGACCCAGGCCACGCCCAAACCGCCCCCGATATACGGGGTGAAGGGGGTGGGGTTGTGCAGATCGTAATAGGCGCTGCCCAGCACGGAAAACCGGCGGGCATCGCCCCGGCGGTTGTGCGGTTCGAGGGCGAAAGCGAATTTCGACAACGGCGTGGTCTGGTAGCCCAGTTCCCCCTCCAGGCGCACCCGCTCCGTGAGGTGAAAGCCCACGGCCGCGCTCACTGCCGCCCCCGGGTACAGGTCGCGATGCGCCGTCTCACCTCCGGGATACGTCAGCCGCGCCACGGCGGGATACGCCAGACCCAATTGCAGACTGGCGTAGCTTTCCGCCTGCACGGTTTGCAGGCCGCTCAGGAGGACGAGCGCGGCCGTCATCGGGCGGATGGAGCGCGGATTTTCCGGGCGGGTGAGGGGCATAAGCGACAGGTTGACCGGTGGGTAAATAACCCAACATGTCGCTATCCTATCAGATGGTTTTGTCGGGTTTACTGACCGGTACTGACCAAATCTGACCGGTCCTGACCGCCGGTTGTCGGTCGCTTGCCGACCGTTGGCGCCCGGGAGCACGACTGCGCCGCGCTGGCCCGCCGTCCCCACCCCAGCGCCGGCGCTAGCCGCCGCCCCACGGTGCGCAACGCCGCACCGGCGGCAGGCGGCTGACTCAAGTCCCGTTTCCCGCTGGCATCATTACCGACTTTTTTTTATCATAGCGACGCCGTGGCTCCCACAGCCGCCTCCCCCTCACCGGACCACCCCCATGCCCACCCACTACCTGCTGGTCGACTACGAGAACGTTAAACGGGTTAACCCGACCCTCCTGGCCAGCGGTGACCACCACGTCATCCTGTTCCTCGGGCCGCAGGAGGACAAACTGCCGGTCGAGCTGGTGCTGGCCATGGAGCGCCTCGGCCCGCGCGGCCAGTACGTGCGGCTACGGACCCGTGGTCCGAACGCCCTGGATTTTCTGCTCTGCCATCATCTGGGCACCCTGATGACCCGCGCGCCACGGGCGCGGTTCCACGTCCTCTCCCGGGACACCGGCTTTGATCCCCTGCTCGCCCACCTGCGCGCGCAGGGCTATCACTGCGCGCGGGTGGCGACGCTGGAGGAGCTTCCCGGGGCCAAGCCCCCCGGCGCGGTCCGTGGCGCTATCCCGGCGCTCCCCGCCCCCCCGCCGGCTGTTGCGGCGAAGGCGCCGGCGGTCGCGACGGACCCGGTGGCGCGTGCGGTGGCCCTGCTGCACAAATTCCCGCACAACAAGCCGGCCAGCGTCACCACCCTGCACGGCACCCTGCGTAACCTGTGCGGCCCCCAGGCACCGCCGGAGCAGGCCGCGGCGCTCATCGACGCCCTGGTCGCGAAGGGCTATGTGCAGCTCACCGGTGAGGCGGTGACCTACGCCCTGCCGCCCCCGCCCGGCCCGGCCCCCGTCCCGCCCGCGCCGGCCGACCCGGTTACCCGCGCGGTGGCCCTGCTGCATAAATTCCGGCATAACAAACCGACCCGCGTCACCACCCTGCACGGTACCCTGCGCGCCCTGTGCCTCCCCCAGGCGCCGCCGGACCAGGTCACGGCGCTGCTCAACACCCTGGTCGCCCGCGGCTATGTCCAGCTCACGGGCGCGCGCGTGACCTATGCCTTACCGGCCGTGGGCTGAGCCCGCTCAACGGCCCGTCCCGGCGCCAGCGCGGGGCGGATAGACCACCGTCGCGCCTTCTGGCCCCAACAACGCCTGCAGCGCCGCCAGCAAGTCATCCGTCGGCGCCACCCGCCAGCCGTCATTCAGGGTCACCGTCCGGTCCTCGTCCGGTTTGCGCAGCCGGTACTCCAAGCGCAGCCCTTGGGGGTCGTTGGCGGCGCGCAACAGGGCGATCAGCCGTTCGCGCAGCGCCAGCGCCGCTTCCGGCGTCAGCGGGCGCAGATCCGCCGTCACCCGCAGCGCCATGGCCCGCTCGCTGCGGGCCGTCACCAGCGAACTCAGGGACGTCGCGACCAGCTGCGGCGCGTGGCTGCGCACATCCAGCCGCAGGTCGCCGGTAACCCGCAGGATGGCGTCCGTCACCAGCAGCGCGGCATGCGCCTGATAGGCGGCGCCAAACACCACCACCTCGAGGCGCCCACTGCCGTCATCCAGCTGGAGCGCCGCCATCGGGCCGCGGCGGGTCTTGCCGGGGCGCACGCTGGCGACCAGGCCCAGCAGGGTGGGCCGCGGCGACGTGCGCCGGCCGGCGCCCGCCGGCGCGCGGTCGGGGACGGGGGTGCTCTCCAGCAACGTGGCAATGCGCGTGGACGCCAGGTGCGGCCATTCCGCGACGTAACGGTCGAGGGGGTGCTGGGACAGATAACACCCCAGCGTCAGCCGCTCGCCCTGCAGGCGCTCGGCCAGCGGCCATTCCGGCCAGCGCCGGGCGGCGAGTTGGGGGTCCACCGTCACGTCCTGCGGCGGCGCCAGGGCCGCAAACAGATCGCCCTGGCCACTGGCCGCGCGCGCCTGATCCTGCTCCGCCAGTTTCAACGCCAACGGCAGCTGCGCGGCCAGGGTCGCGCGATTCGCCCCCAGGGCATCCAGGGCGCCGCTGCGAATCAGGACCTCCAGGACGCCGATGTTGACCTTACCCAGGTCCAGGCGGCGACACAGATCCCACAGATCGCGGAAGGGCCCACCCTGGGTGCGGGCGTGTAACAGCGCCCCGGCGGCGGCCTGGCCGACGCCTTTGATGGCGCCCAGGCCATAGCGCAGGGCCGGCGGCGCGTCGCCCGCCGCCGGCGCGACCGTGAAGCGCCAGGCCGAGGCGTTGACGCACGGCGGCCGCACGCCCAGGCCCAGGCCGCGCACCGCCACCAGCAGCTCCACCACCTTGTCGGTGTTGTCCATGTCCGCGGAGAGCACCGCCGCCATGAACGGCGCCGGATAATGGGTCTTGAGCCACAGGGTCTGATAGGCGAGCAGGGCGTACGCCGCCGAATGACTGCGGTTAAAGCCATAGCCGGCGAATTTGTCGATCAGGTCGAATATATGCCGGGCGACTTCAGGCGCGACCCCCCGCGCCACGGCGCCGTCCTCGAACACCGCGCGCTGGCGCGCCATCTCCGCGGGTTTTTTCTTGCCCATGGCGCGGCGCAACAGATCGGCGCCGCCCAGGGTGTAGCCGGCCAGGACCTGGGCAATCTGCATCACCTGTTCCTGGTAGAGGATGACGCCGTAGGTGGACTGGAGGATGGGCGCCAGGGCGGGATGCGGATATTCCACCGCCGCGCCGTGCTTGCGCGCGATGAAATCATCCACCATGCCCGACTGCAGCGGCCCGGGGCGGAACAGCGCCACCAGGGCGGTCAGATCCTCGAAACTGTCGGGCTGCAATTTGCGGATCAGCTCCCGCATGCCGCGCGATTCGAGCTGGAAGACCGCGGTCGTGTCACCCTGGCGCAAGCGGGCAAAGGCCGTGGCGTCCTCGGGCGGCAGCCCCTCCAGCGTCAGCGGCGGCTGCCCGCGCGCCCGCCGTTCCTCATTGGCGGTGATCAGCGCCCCGTCGAGGATGGTCAGGGTGCGCAGGCCGAGAAAGTCGAATTTCACCAGGCCGATCTGTTCGACATCATCCTTGTCGAACTGCGTCACCTGGCCGCTGCCGCCTGGCTCGCAGTACAGCGGCGTGTAGTCGGTCAGGGGTCCGGGGGCGATCACCACCCCGCCGGCATGGGTGCCGGCATTGCGCGCCACGCCCTCCAGCTGCCGCGCCATGTCCAGCAGCGCGCCCACCACCTCGTCGGTCTGGTAGGCCTGGCGCAACGGGGCGCTGACTTCCAACGCCTTGTCCAGGGTCATGCCGAGCTCGAACGGCACCAGCTTGGCCAGCTGGTCGACGAAACCATAGGGATGGTCCAGCACCCGGCCGACATCGCGCACCACCGCCTTGGCGCCCAGGGTGCCAAAGGTGATGATCTGCGCCACCGCGGCGGACCCGTACTTCTCGGTGACGTAGGCGATCACCCGATCCCGGCCGTCCATGCAGAAGTCAACGTCGAAGTCGGGCATGGACACCCGCTCGGGATTGAGGAAGCGCTCAAAGAGCAGCTGGTGCGTCAGCGGGTCGATGTCGGTGATGCGCAGGGCATAGGCCACCAGTGAGCCGGCGCCGGAACCGCGGCCCGGGCCGACCGGGATGCCCTGGGTGCGCGCCCAGCGGATGAAGTCGGCGACGATGAGAAAATAGCCGGCGAAGCCCATCGCGGCGATGACTTCCAGCTCGTTGCGCAGCCGCGCCGCGTAGGGGGCGCGGCGTGCGGCGCTGGCCGGGTCCGCCGCCGGCCAGACCGGTTCCAGCCGGTCCGCGAGGCCCTGCGCGGCCACCGTAGTGAAATAGGCGTTGACGTCCTGCCCGGCAGGCACCCCCGGCGCGGCCGGCAGGAAGCTGCGGCCCAGCGTCAGCTCCAGGTTGCAGCGCCGCGCAATTTCCACGCTGTTTTCCAGCGTCGCGGGGAGATCGGCGAATAACGCGCACATGTCCGCCGCCGGGCGCAGATATTGCTCCGGCGTGAAGCCGCTGCTCACCCCGGCGGCGCCCAGTTTCACCCCCTGGTTGATGCACCAGCGCACCTCGTGCGCCTCCCAGTCGGCACGCCGCAGGAACTGCACGGCATTGGTCGCCACCAGCGGGACGCCATGGCGCGCCGCCAGGGCCAGGCTGCCCTCCTCCACCGGCGCCTCGCCGGGATGGCCGACGCGCGTCAGCTCCAGGTAAAAACGGTCGCCAAAGGCGCGCAGCCAGGTCTCCAGGCAGGCGCGCGCCTGCTGGGGCTGGTCGTGCCGCAGCGCGCGCCCGACATCCCCCGTCACGCCGCCGGACAAGGCGATCAGCCCGGTGGTGTCCGCCAGCACCCAGTCACGCTCCACTTGGGGGAAACCCTGGTCCTGACCGGCGAGGTGGCTGCGCGACAGCAGGCGCGTCAGTTGGCGATAACCCTGGTCATCTTGCGCCAGCAACACCAGCCGGTCCGGGCGGGTGGGCGTGGCCGGATTCCGCACCCGCAGCTCAGCGCCAGTCAGGGGCTTGATGCCCGCCGTCTGCGCCGCGCGGTAGAACTTGACCAGCCCGAAGAGATTGCCCAGATCGGTGAGCGCCACGGCAGGCATGCCGTCGGCGCGCAAGGCCGCCATCAGCGGCTTGAAGCGGATGAGCCCATCAACCAGTGAATATTCACTGTGGACATGCAGATGCACGAAGGATACGGCCATGGGCGGTCCCCGGAGGACGCGGCGCGTTCGCTCAGGCGGCGGGCACGCGATAGCGCTCGAGATCGTCGCCGGCAGCGACGAGGCGGCGCACCCAGGCCGGGCATCGGCCCCGGCCGCCATGCCAGACATTGCCGGCCTCGTCACGGGAGCGGGGCGTGAGTCGGTCGCGTGCCGCCGGCGGACGCGCGGCCGCCACCGCCGGGGCGGGCGTGGGCAGCAACACCAGCGCCGGCCGCGGTGCCGTCTCCACCGCCGGGGCGCGGTCCGGCGCCCGCGGCGTGACCGGCTCGGGCTCCGGGCGCAAGCCCAGCTCGTCGGGGGTGAGGTGATACTGCGCAATCGTGCGCCGCAGCTCGGCAATGACCTGGGATTTCTCCCGGACCGCCTGTTCAGCGGGCAGTTGGGTAAGGTAGTCAATAAGACAGTCCAGTTCGGCGAGATTGAGCTTGCCCATGGTTCCTCTATTGACGGATTAAGTTCACGGTTTAATGGTAGTTTGCCCCGCGCTTTTTTGTCAAAGGATGCCGTTCTTACCCGCCGCGCAGACCTGGGCTTGTCCACGGCTGTAATCCCACGCTTCTCGGCCGGTTACGGCGGCTGGAAGCGACCTGAATCGCCTGCTTTTTTATCCGGGAAACTCTGTTCGCAACCCCTTACCGTCCTGGCGTTCGCCCGGTGTTGCCGGGGCGGATGCCCCCGGATGGCGGCCGGTTACGCTCCCGCGACGCGTCATCCCGGCTATAATCGCGCTCTAAGTCCCGGCGCAAATGTCCGGCGGTCGCCTCCGCCAATGGCCCGCGCCATGTTCTGGAGAACGCCCATGGTCGATGACGCGCTTTCCCTGGCGGACCGGGTGCCGCCCCGGCGCCTGGCACGCCAGCTGGCGGACGATAAACGCCGCCTGGGCGAGCCCCTGTTCAGTCTGGCCGTCCGCCTGGCGCACGACCCGCGCCTGACCCGGTACGACTCCGAGGAGCGGCTCACGCTCGACCCCGACCCCCAGCCGGTGGCGGCGGCCTTGCTGGCCTGCCCCGCGGCGCTGCCGCTGTCGACGCGCCCCGCCGACCTGGCGGCGCACGCCGCGGCGGTGACCGCCACCATCGCGCGCCTGCACGCCGGCCGCATGGCGCGGGAGGATGCGCGGCTGCCCGCCGGGGAGATCGCGCCCCGGGGCCCCCGGTGGGGCCAGTGGCGCCTGCCGGAAGGACCCCTGGAGGAACGACTGCAACGCCGGCTGGCGGCGGAGATCACCCCCTGGCTGCGGAGGTGTTACGACTTTGACGTCACCGGCACCCTGGAGGTGCGGTTGAGTCGCGATCCCCAGGCGGTCGGCATCCGCGCCGACGTGGGCTGTGCGCGGCGGATTCCGGTGCCGCCGGCCACCGCGCACGCCGTCCGCGTGGTGCGCTATGTCCTGACGCTGCCCGGCGGCTGGTGGCGGCGCGTCAAACGGCCGGGGCTGATCCTCCTCGACGGGCAGTTGACGCTGGATGCCGAACCGCTGCCAGCCCCCCCGGACCTGGAACTGTTTGCCGTGACCACGATTCGTCAGGGGCTGCGCTACCGCCTGCACACCGCGCACCGGGTGGTGGCGCGCGATGTCGCCACCAGGATCACGGCGGTGGCCCTGGATGCGGAGCGCGCGGTGCAGCTGTTACGCCAACGCTGCCCCGCCCCCGCCGCGCGCGGGCACGGCCCGCGGGTGGTCGCGCTGCGCCGTGGAGCGGAGCGGGCGACCACCACCCCACCCCCCGCCCCGAGCGACCCGTGCCCGCGCTGACCCATCGCGCCCGCGACCTGCTGGTGGCCTACGGCAAGCGCTATCCCGACGCCTGGCGCCAATTCGACCGCTTCCGTGACGACCGGCAGGCGCTGGGGGGCTGGCCCGACACGGTGTTTTGTCCCCTGGCCGGCGCCTATGCCCTGGTGTCGGGCGGCGGTGACGCCCGCGTGCCCCTGGCGCAGATCGGCGAGGTGGCCCGGCTCGCCGCCCTCGCCGCCTGGCGGCCCACCCAGGGCATTTTCCGCTTTGATCCCGACCTGTTGGCCGCCCTGTGGACCAGCCCCCTGAGCGGCGACCTGCCGTGCGCCCTGCTCCGCTACCTGCCGGCCTGGTGCGTCTATATCGAACTGGGGGCGGCGCAACGTGCGCAGGGAGTGCACGGGATTTTCGCCCACCTGGAATACGACACCAACGATGGGGCGGAAGAGCTGCGGCTGCTGATCGATACCGACACGGAGCTGTTGCCCCTCCCGCTGCCGCTCGGCCCCTGGACCCTGGCCGAGGCGCTGGAGCGGATGGCGGCCAAGGCCCAGCCGCATGCGCAGCGGTTGGGCTTGCCACCCTTGTACACGCACATCGACCCGGCAGCGACCGCCTGGCTCGAACCCCTGGTCTCGCTGGTGCTGTATCTGTGCAGCGCTGAGGCCGATTACGTGCGCCCGCCGCTGCCGGTGGCGCGCCAGACCAAGCGCGGTCCACGGCTGTTTCCGCCCGAGCAGCCCCAGGCGTGGGCGGTGGGGGTGCGGATTGGCGCTGCCTTACGCGCCGGCGCGCCGGCGGCGCGGGACGATACGGGAACGGCGGCGGGCACGGGCTCCCGTCCCCGCCCGCATCTGCGCCGCGCCCACTGGCATGGCTTCTGGTCCGGTCCGCTCAGCGGCGAACGCACTTTCAAGGTCAAGTGGCTACCCCCAATCCCCGTGAATCTGGCGCCGGGCGCGGACCTGCCGGCGGTGGTGCACCCAGTGCGCGCCCCGCTGGCGCGGGACTAAGTCCACCGCCCGCCGGGGCGCCGGCCGCCCTTGATCAGACGCCTGCCACCCGCATCTCTTACCGGTACCTGGCGGGTGCCGCCGGGCGCGCACCCGCCACGCGTGGGATCGGCGCCGAACCCGTTGGCACGGCGCCTTTCTTCGTGATCGCAGGGGTATATGCATGCAGCAGTTACCAGTTTGTGCGGAAAGCCCCGGCGTTCAGGCCGGGGATGGATAGCGCGGAGTCCGTAGGACTCCTTTTCTGCCGTCAAGCTAGTGTCGCCTGCTGCTCAATGTATTGGCGAATGATGCTGATCGGAGCGCCGCCGCAAGAGGACGCGAAGTAGGAAGGCGACCACAGCGCGCCCTTGTAGTAGAAGCGTTTGGCGATGTCTGGCCTTTCTTTTCGCAGCACGCGACTGGATGCGCCTTTCAAACTATTGACCAAGGCGGACACCGGCACTTTCGGCGGATAGCTGACCAGCAAATGCACATGGTCACTCTCGCCGTCCATTTCGACCAGTTGCGCCTCGAAGTCGTTGCAAACCTTGGCAAACAGTTCGCGCAGCCTGTCGATAGCTGCGGAGTCGAATACTTTGCGCCGATACTTCGCCACAAAGACCAAATGGACGTGCATGTTAAAAACACAGTGTCGTCCGCGCCTAATGTCGTTGTTTTCTTCCATAGACCAAAATATACTATGCGACATGCAACGGCTTCAAGCCTACCGATTCGAGCTACAGCCAAACGGCGAACAGCAGCGCAACATGCGCCGCTTTGCCGGTTCGTGTCGGCACGTCTACAACAAGGCGCTGGCGTTGCAGCAGGAGCGGCACGAGGCGGGAAAAAAGAAGCTCGGCTACGCCGCTCTATGCAAGGCGCTCACCGAATGGAAGGCACAACCGCAAACGCTCTGGCTGAACGAAACTCCCAGCCAAGCCTTGCAACAGGCGCTCAAAAATTTAGAACGCGCCTGCCAAAACTTCTTCGAGAAACGCGCCGACTTCCCGCGCTTCAAGCAGCAAGGCGTATCAGACAGCTGCCGTTATCCGCAAGGCGTCAAACGCGATCAGGCTAACTGCCGCCTCTTCCTGCCGAAGCTGGGCTGGTTGCGCTACCGAAACAGCCGTGACGTGTTGGGCGAGGTCAAGAACGCGACCGTCAGCCAGTCAGGCGGCAAGTGGTTTGTCTCGCTCCAGACGGAGCGCGAAGTCGATCAGCCTTTGCCAAACGGCGAGGCAGTCGGTATCGATATGGGCATTGCCCGTTTCGCCACGCTGAGCGACGGAAGTCACATCGAACCGCTCAATTGCTTCAAGAAACATCAGCAACGGCTGGCACGCTATCAGCGTGCCATGAGCCGCAAAGTCACATTCAGCAACAACTGGCAGAAGGCGAAAGCCCAGGTTCAGCGCATTCACACGCACATCGCCAACGCCCGCAAAGACTTTCTGCATAAAGCTTCGTGCCAGATCAGCCAAAACCACGCCATGATCGCCATCGAAGATTGGCAGGTTCGGAACATGTCCAAGTCGGCCAAGGGCAACAGCGAACAGCACGGCAAGATGGTGAAACAGAAGTCAGGCCTGAATCGGTCGATCCTCGATCAGGGGTGGAGCGAATTTAGGCGGCAACTGGAATACAAGTCGGCATGGAATGGCGGCTTCGTCGTCGCCGTGCCGCCGCAATACACCAGCCAGACTTGCCCGTGCTGTGGGCATGTGTCGAAAGACAACCGGCAGACGCCAGCCCGGTTTGAGTGCCTTGAGTGTAGCTTTGAAGAAAACGCCGATCTCGTCGGTGCCATCAATATCCTAGCGCGAGGACATCGCGTGTTAGCCTGTGGAGAGTCGGTGCAGTCGGGCCGCTCGGTGAAGCAGGAACCCGCCGAAGCAACTCAGGCGATTGCCGCCTGTGTGCCGTAGGAATCGCCGTCCTTCAGGGCGGCGAGGATGTCAAACGCCTCCCTCCGGGTGATGAGCCTGTTGGCGGCCCTGACGCCACTGCGGGTGGGTGCTGAGCCGCCGGCGGGGCCGGACGATGCGTTGGGGACGGCGGGATTTTTTACCGATTTGGCGGGCGATACCGCCGTCCGGGAGCGGGCGCGGCAGGAGGCGGCCGCCCAGGCCCAAGAAGCCCTGCGGGATCAGCCGCCCGGCACCGGGGTGGTGATGCACCTGCAGATTTATCGGGAAAGGGCGCCCGAAAGCGCATTTCAGCCCCAGGACGCTCAGGTTTTTCAGGGCGGGATGGGTTCCGGTAAGACGGAGGCGATCCGGGCAGGCGAGAATCCCGCTGTGCATCCCGCCCGGTTTGACCGGGAACGGGTTGGCGGCGAACGGATTTATTTCGAGAAGCAACCGGATAATTCGCTGCGCCAGGAACGGGTGACCCGCTCGGAAGTGGAGCGGGTGCAGCAGGACCCCAGGGATACCGCGCCGCCTGCCCCTGCCCTGCCCCCGCCCGCCGCGGCACCCGCGCCCGCGCCCAGCGCGCCCCTGCGCCTGGAGCGGGACACCATCGACCTGTTCCCCGCCGAACCGCGGGTGATTCCCCGCGAGACCTGGGAGGCCTTCGAGCGATCGCAAAAGACCGGTTGACCCCGCTGCGGGCGGGCCCGGCCGCCCGTGGCGCTCAGGCGCTGCTCACCGCAGGGTCGGCGGCGCGAGGCGCGTCATCGATCTCCTCCCTCCGCGCCGCGCCCGGGTCGAGGTCATCGGCTGTGACGGGCGGGGTGGCGCGGAGCAGCCGGTCGCGGATCCGGGCCTCGATCGCCCGCGCCAGGTCCGGATGCTCACGCAGGTACTGGCGGGCGTTGTCCTTCCCCTGGCCGATGCGCGTGCCCTGATAGCTGTACCAGGCGCCGGCTTTATCGACCAGCTCCTGCGCCACCCCCAGTTCGATGATCTCCCCTTCGCGGGAAATGCCTTCGCCATAGAGCAGGTCGAAGGTTGCCTGGCGGAACGGCGGCGACACCTTGTTCTTCACCACCTTGACCTTGGTCTCGGTGCCGACGATCTCCTCGCCGCGCTTGATCGGGCTGCCCTTGCGAATGTCCAGGCGCAGGGTGGCGTAGAATTTCAGCGCATTCCCGCCGGTCGTGACCTCGGGCGAGCCATACACCACGCCAATTTTCATGCGGATCTGGTTGATAAAGATCACGATCGCGTTACTGCGCTTGATATTGCCGGTCAGCTTGCGCAGCGCCTGCGACATCAGGCGCGCCTGCAGGCCGACATGCGCATCGCCCATCTCGCCCTCGATCTCCGCCTTGGGGGTCAGGGCGGCCACGGAGTCAATGACGATCATGTCCGTGGCCCCGGAGCGCACCAGCATGTCGGTGATCTCCAGCGCCTGTTCGCCGGTGTCGGGTTGCGAGATAAGCAGCTCCTCGACCTTGACCCCCAGCTTGGCGGCATAAACCGGGTCGAGCGCATGCTCGGCGTCGATGAATGCACAGGTGCCGCCGGCGAGCTGGCATTGGGCGATGGCGTGGAGGGTGAGCGTGGTCTTGCCCGAGCTTTCAGGCCCGTAGATCTCGACGATGCGGGATTTGGGCAGGCCGCCGACGCCGGTGGCGATATCCAGGCCCAGCGAGCCACTCGAGATCGTCTCGAGGTTGGTCAGGCCGCCAGCGTCGCCCATGCGCATGATGGCGCCCTTGCCAAAATGTTTCTCGATTTGCGCGAGCACGGTCAGCAGTGCTTGTTTGCGATGTGCGTCCATGGTCCTCAATGCCGAAACAGGCCCGATCGTCGCGATCAGGCGGATTTAGGTTCTATTCGGGGTGCAGCGGCCTGCCGCCGCCGCCCGCCTTGGGCGACCACCCGGAGGTGACCGCTTAAAACCACTGCCGTCCGCCCGGAGGGGGACCGGTATAGCACGTCGCGGGAGCGGCCGGGGCCGCGTCCGGGGGGTCCGGTTGTCCGGTGGCCAGCGGCCATAAAAACACTCCGCCCAGTAGCGCCATGACCTGCGAATGGCGCAAGGCCAACGCGCGACCCTCGGCGGCGCTGGCCGCCTGACCGATGACATAGCGCGAGCCGGCATGGGGATTGGCCAGCAGGCTGTGCAGCCGCGCCGCCGGGGTGGCGCCCAGGCCGGGCACCAGCTGCCCCCGCCGGCTCGTCACCACATGCTCGCCGTCCACCTCCACCAACCAGAAATCCCGGCGTCCCGGAGTAGCGGTGAGCAGCGGGCCTTCGGCGTAATTGCGAAATTGGACCGCAGCCGGCGGCACCGCCAGCGCCGGCGCCATGCACAGCCGCAGGGGGCGCCCGGCGGCCGGCCCCGGACGGGCGCCGGTGCGGCGCAGCGCCCGGCCGTGCCCCGGCGGCGACCGGGTCATGGCGCGGCCGGTGGCGCCCAGGTCCAGGGCTGCCGCGCGCGCGCGGCGGCCTCACGGACCTGCTGCATGCAGGCCACCCGCCAGTCCAGCCAGGCGCGCGTCGCCACCAGCGGGTCATCGACCTCGGCCAGGACGGGGCGTTCAGGTAATGCGCCCACGCCTTCCCAGTTAACCAGGTTGGCGGCGCGCCGGAGGGTCTCCAGCTCCGTGAGGTCGGTGACCCCGTTCTCGTCGGTGGTTAAGGTCGCGAGCCATTCGCGTTCCTCCGGTGTCAGGTCGGCCGGATGCACCTGGATTTCCACCGCGCCATACTGGTCGCGGCCGGCGCGAATTGCCGCCGCACGATCGACTTTTACTGACAGTCTCATCACCCACTCTTCCCCGCCCGGGCGCCGGGCGCTTTTGCGTTTATGATTATCTTAGCACATCCGTTGGCGCGCTTTGCATATCAGTCGGTAATGTGATTATTATCACGCCGAACAATGCGCATTCCCGGCACTGACGCAGCCACGCCGGGCGTTTTCCACCGGCTATTCCGCTAGCTCCGCGGCGCGAAGAACCTTGTGCAGCGCGCTCAGGTAGCCGGGTTTGTAGAGCACCCGCCCTTTGCCGTTCCGGATGCGGCCGGACGGATCCTGGGACCAGCCCCGGGCACGCAGCTGACGGTCGCTGGTCGCCTGGCGCAACGCCTTGATCTCCCCGGCCGTCAGGGCGATCCCGGTCGGCAGCGCGCCGGCGGGCGCGGGGTCGGGCGCGGCGGGTGGTTGGACCGCGCTCAGCTGGGCCCGCAGCTGGCGATTTTCCGCGAAGACCTCGGCCAGGGGGGCCTGGGCGGAGGGATAGGGCATCAGCTTGAGCACGGCCGCTTCCCGGGCGTCGGGGTCCTGGCTGCGGGCGGGCTGTTCCGGGGGCGGCAGACCGCGGGCCTGCGCGGCCCAGGCCCTGATCAGGGTCCGATAATCGCTGTTGGTCGAGTTGCGGATCGTCGACGCGGCCAGGCCGCCCCGCATGTGGGTGAGGCGCGCGACGTCGGTCATCCGAAGCGTGCGGCAGCCGCCGTCGACCAGCTCCCGGCACGCGCTGTGCACAGCGGCGAGCCGCTCGCGCCGGCGGGGGTCCGCCTGCGCCGTGAGTTGCGCCAGGAGGGTGTCCGGATAGCTGCGGTTACGGGCCTGATCGGCCCACGCCTGCAGCAATTGGCGGTAGTGGGCGCCGGTCGGATGGCGCAGGGACGCCGCCTGGGGTCCGCCCCGCGCCTGGATGTGCGGTGCGATGGCCTCCACGGTGAAGTCCTGGTTTCCCCGGGCAAACTGTTCCTGGCATATCGCATGAACCAGGTCGAGACCGCGGGCTTTGCGGGCAGAGGCCCCCGCTTTCAGTTGCGTCAGCAGAACATCGGGATGCACATCGTCCTCCGGGAGTTACGGTCATGTACCCCACGGCTAAAGCCGGGGGCTTGCAGCTGTACTCGGACAGTCCCTTGTCGTCATCGCACGCCACGATGGGCACGCATGACACACGGCCCGCGCGGCGATATTGATCGCCGCATTGACATCCGCGTTCGCCGTATGCCCACAGGCGCTACAGCGAAACTCGGATTGCGACACGCGGTTGGCCTTGTCCACGCTCCCGCAGACCGGACAGGTCCGGCTGGTATGGCGTGGATCGACGATGACCACCGGCACGCCGGCGATCAGCGCCTTGTAGGCGATGGCCTGGCGCAGCTGATGGAACGACCAACCGCTGTGTTTGGCCCGATCAGATTTCCGTACCGTGGTCCGTTGGCGAATGCCCTTGAGGTCTTCCAGGGCGAGTCCGCGACCGGTGTCTTTGGCTTTTTTGACCAGGCGCTTGGAGAGAACGTGGTTGTGGTTGCGCCGAAAGCGCGCTTCGCGCCGGCGCAGCCGTTGCAGATGCCGTTGGGCCGAGCGCGAGCCGCAGGCCTGAAGGCGTTGGCGCAAGCGTTGATAGCGCTGGCGTTTCGCCTCGACCGTCGCGCCGCTGTGGCGCTCCCCATCGGAATCCGTGGCGATGTTGACGATCCCCAGATCGATGCCAATGAAGCCGTCGGGGTCCATCGGCGGGGCTTCCGGGGTCTCGACGACCAGCAGCAGATAGAACTGGCCATTGACCAGGACCAGATCGGCCTGTCCGTGGCCGCGCGAGAAGGCGGTGCGCTGATAGGCGCCCATCTGCATGGGAATGGTCAGCCGCCCATCGAGCGTCAGGAGACTCGCCGCTTCCAGCCCTTTGAAGCTCAGGAGGCGCTGGTCATAGACCACGGCCCCGAACGGCTGGAAGTGGCATTGCTTGGACTTGTCGCGCTTGTAGGCCTCGACCACCTTGGCAATGGCGCGGATGGTCAGCTGGGCCGAGAGGCCGAAGTGTTCCCGCACATCGGCGTAGACGAGTTTTTGCAACGCAAACTTGGAGGCGCAGCGCTCGCGATAGGCCACTTCGGTGATGAAGTTGCAGGCATCGTTGAACACCTGCATGGTCTTGAGCAGCGCGGCGTGCTGGTCGGGCGTGGGAAGCAGTTTGAGTTGCAGCGTAACTTTCATATTGACGATAAAAGTCACAAAGAAACCGGCGCCTCAACCCCAGCCCCCGCCTTCCGCCCTGACGGGCGGGGCGCTTCCCTCCCCACGGCTAAAGCCGGGGGCTTCTCGCGCCAATCTGGTGAGTGGGGCGTGAGCGCCAGGGATGGAGCCCGCGTGCGGTTGGCGTGGCGCGTCCGCGCGGCGCGCAGAAACGCCAGAAACAGCGGGTGGCCGGACCACGGCGCGGCGGTGAATTCCGGCAGGAACTGGCAGCCGAGAAACCAGGGGTGACCGGGCAGTTCGATGATGTCCACCTGACGACCGTCCAGCGCTGCGCCGGTGAAGCGCAGGCCGTGATCCATGAGCAGGGTCTGATAGCGAGGATTGAGGCCGGCCGTTTGCCGATGGCGCTCGCGAACCTGATGGCGACCATACGCGGCCCGCGCCAGGCTGCCCGGGGCCAGTCGGGTCACGCGGC
Organism: uncultured Candidatus Competibacteraceae bacterium; assembly: GCA_937872125.1. Classification (GTDB taxonomy): domain Bacteria; phylum Pseudomonadota; class Gammaproteobacteria; order Competibacterales; family Competibacteraceae; genus Contendibacter. Next base: position 22,738 of record CALMNY010000181.1, read on the forward strand.
CGCCGCGAGGCTGGTCAGCAGCGGCCAGGGGGATGATGACGGGTTCGGGGGTGTCCGGCGTCCCGGGCTGGCGCTCGACCGCGGCCAGGCCCGCGACCTGACGGGCGAATTCACTCACCGCCCAGTGCATGCCGGCGCCCAGACCCAGGAAGGGCACGCCCAGGGTGCGAGCGGCGTGGATTGCGGCGAGCGCGACCGGCGGCGGGGGCGCGCCATCGGGGACCAGCAGGGCATCCACCGCGCTCAGGTCACAGCCTGCGACGGGCGGGTCCACGCCCAGCCAGCGCCGGTCGAGCTGGAGACCGAGGAGGCGCGCGCTGTGCTGCAGGGCGGCGTCCAGGGATGGGGCGGCCGGGCCGACCTGTTCCGGATGGGCGCTAACCACCCCCAGGGTGACCATCGGCCCCGTGGGCGTGGGCGGCGCCAGGAGCGGCTCCCAGGCCGTCAGGTCCGCCGGCGGCGCGTCCAGCCCGAAGGCGGCCAGCACCTGCGCGTCCGCCCCCACGGCCTGCAACAGGTGCGGCAGCCGGTAGACGGTGTCGGTATCCACCACCGACAGCACCGCCGGCGCGGGGACGTTGGTAAAGAGGGCGAGCTTGCGGCGCGCCCCGTCCGGCAGGGGCAGCTCGGCGCGGCACAGCAGGAGATCCGGTTGGATACCAATGGCGCGCAACTCGTGCACGGTGTGCTGGGCGGGTTTCGTCTTGATCTCGCCCGCGGCCCGCAGGAACGGCACCAGGGTCAGGTGGGCGAACAGGGTGTGGCGCGGCCCGGCGGTCACCCGCAGCTGGCGGATCGCCTCCAGAAACGGCAGCGACTCGATATCGCCCACGGTGCCGCCGACCACCACCAGGGCGAGGTCCGCCCCGGCGGCGCCGGCCAGGATGCGCCGCTGGATTTCGTCGGTGAGGTGGGGAATCACCTGCACCGTCCGCCCGAGATAGTCGCCGCGCCGTTCGCGACGGATGACCTCGGCATAGACCTGGCCCAGGGTCACGCTCTGCTGGCCGGCGGCCGGAATGCCCAGGAAGCGCTCGGCGTGGCCCAGGTCGCGATCAGTCTCGGCGCCGTCATCAGTGAGGAACACCTCGCCGTGGGGGCGCAAGGCGCGGGAGTCGACGTTGAGATAGGGCGCCAGCTTGACGAGGGTGACGCGCAAGCCCCGGGCCGCCAGCACCGCGCCCAGGGCCGCGGCCGTCACGCCTTTGCCCAGGGACGAGGCCACGCCACTGGTGACAAAGACCAGGCGGGTCATGGCGCCTCCACCCGCGGGGGGCTGGCGGACGGCGCCGGTTGCAGCAAGGAGCCCGTGGGATAAGGCACCTTGCCCGCCGGCACGCAATGCGCCGCGCGGTCCAGGTGCAGGTCCTGGTCATCGAAGAAGATATGCGCCTTGAACGCGGTGAGGATCGCGGTCTTGGCCACGCCGCCGAGAAAAAAGATCTCGTCGACGGCCACGCCCCAGTGGCGCAGGGTTTTGATGACGCGCATTTCCGCCGGCGCGGCGCGCGCGGTGACGAGGGCGATGCGGATCAGGGCGGCCTGTCCGTACTGCGCCAGGCGCTGTTGCAGGCGTGACAATTTGCGCAGCATTTTGGCGTAGGGGCCGTCGCCCAGCGGCTCATCCTGACGGGCATCCTCGCTGGCGTGGAAGCTCTCCAGGCCCTGCGTGCGGAACACCAGTTCACTGGTCTCGTCGAACAGCACGGCATCGCCATCAAAGGCGATGCGGACCTGATCCTCGCTGGGCGCGAGGCGCTGACTGGGCGGGGGCTTGACGATGGCCGCCGCGCAGACCTGCTCGTCGATCACCCGTTGCGCGTCCTCGACGTTGGTGGTGAGAAACAGATCCACGGCGAAGGCGGCGAGGTAATCGACGACAGACTCGCCACCGGTGAAGGCATGGCGCCGAATGGGCAGGCCCCGGGCGCGGATGTTGTTGAAGACCCGCACGCCGGTTTCCGGGCTGTTGCGCGACATCACCACCACTTCCACCAACGGCTGCGGGTCATTGGCGGGCTGCACCTGGTTCAGGCCCAGCAAGGCGCGCACCAGCGGCATGCCCGTGCCATCCGCCAGGGGCTCGGCCTCCCGGGCCTGCATGTAGGCGCGATAGTCGGCCACCGCGGCCGCGGGATCCGCCGCGTAGCGGGCGCGGAACAGGCTGTCGCTTTCGGTCATGTCGAACAGGGCCGTCGCCGAAATGCCGACGACGAAGGTTTCAGCGAGATCCAGGGCCATGGCGCGCGTGACCGGCGCTCAATCGCCCTCGGCGAGGGCTGTCGTCACGGCGGCCCTGATCGCCTGGGGCTCCGGCGCCAGTACGCCGTCCGCAATCTGTTCCTGAATCGAGGTGGAGAAATCGGCGTTCCTCAGCACCTCCTGGTACACGTTGCCGTAGGGATCACGGATGCAAAGGGTGGTGGTGACCTCGGCCTTCCAGGGGAGTCTTGATAGCGGCATGATCCTGATCCTGTGGGGTTGTAGAACGTACGGAGCGGGCGTGCGCCGCACCCGGGGCGTGGGGGTGGGCCGGGTCCGTCCGCGCGTTACTCACCCGCGGTCACATTAGCATTAAAAGGTCGGTAATGCAATGAATCACCTTGCGCAACCCTGCATCCCCGCGTCAGGCGGTAAAGTGGCACGACGGGCCAGGGGGCGGACGGGACTCCGCGTGAGCCACAATAAAAATCTTGCTGCCGATCACGAAGGGATTGAGCAGGCGCAGGCAAAAGCGCAGCAAGAGCCACACCACATAGGCCCGCGCCCGCCAGGGTCCCCGGATGTCCGCGGCGAGGACCATCCCGGGCGGCAGGGACGGGAGATCGCGGGGATCAGGCGGGCGGCGCGGCATGCGGGGTTCTCCAGGCGGCGCAGAAGGCGCCTTCCGTGGCCAAGGTCGTGGGTGCGTAGGGCTGCAGCCAGAACGGGGGCTGGCGGATGAGCCGGCACTGGCCCTGCGCCACCCCGGCGATCGTCCGGGGCGGGCAGGCGGACTGCCAGAAGCGGCAGGTACCGCAGCGGCAATCCGTCCTGGGCGCAGCGGCGCGACGTCCCATCCTAGGTCCGGCAACTGCCGCGCATGGTCACCACGGGCGGCGGCGGGGACACCCGGGTCAGGGGGTGACTTCCCGTCCGGGACGGCGCCGCTGGCGTCGCAGCCGGCATAAAAAACGGACAGCGGGCGCCGCTATCCCCGAGGGGCCGGAGGGACAGTTCGTGCCGCGCCCACTTGTGCGTCAGGCGCGCGGTGTAGCGCCAGCAGGACGGGGAGCGGCTGCATTCTTCATCGTGGCAATGCGACAGATCATGGGGAGCGAGCATCGTTTTCTTCCTTCGGTAACTACCAGGGCAATAAGATCGAGTGGGGCCGGACCGCGGCCGGCATCAGGGGCTCGGGCCGCCCGTGAGCGCCGTCCCGGTTGCGGGCGCCGTCCACGCTCGGCAGCTCGTTCCTTCGTCCAGCCGCACCACGCACGGGGCGTCCATGATCCAATCAGGAAAGGTGCGGTGGGGCGTCACCTGGTGTTCGTACCAGGCGCAATAGCCAAATCCGGACTTCAGTCCGCTGACCGCGGTGAGGATATGGTGGCAATTGCCGCAAAGCTGACTCATGCCCAGTACTCCGCGAACCATGGATCGAAGGCCTGCCAGGCCGGGTGGCGCGGGTTGTCCAGCGGCGAGCGCTGGAGGGGTTGACCATCCCGACGGAGGAATTGCGGTCCCCACTGCGGGGTGAATAGCCAGCGCCAGGTGCGGCCTCGGGCATCCTGGCCGACGCCGTAATAGGTGGCATGGGAACATTCCCGGCAGTGTGGGTTCTGCCCCGGGGTGCTGGAGCAGTGGGGCGACGAGCAGTCGTGACAGCAGGTGCTCACGGCATTTTTTCGCCGCGGGCGGCCGCGGCGCGGACGATGGCGCGGCGCGTGGCGGCGAAGGCGTCGCGGGCCAGACCCGCGCCACAGGGCTCACACACGTTGTTCGCCGCCGCGTGCGCCTTGTCCGGCCCGGGCGCCGCGACCAGCATGCCGAGCTGGACGGCCAGGGCGAAGGCGTCGCCATTGTGATGCAGCGGGTTCCAGGCCAGGCGTGCGTGGGGCGGGAAGGGGGAATAAAACCCGTCTTCAATCCAGACGGCGGTGTGGATATGTTCCAGCCCCACGGCCTTGGCGGCCAACGTCAACAGGTCGCGGTCGGTCATGGCGCCTCGCCCCCCATCGCTGCCGCGGCCTGGACGATGGCTCGGCGGACGGTCGCCATGCCGGCGGGCCCGGCGGGCACCGTGCACGATGCAGCGTGCTGCACGCCGGCATGCGTCCACTCAACCCGGCACGTCCGGCGCGCAGGTTCCGCGGGATCTACGCCCACCTCCAGGAACTGCACGCGCAGACCAAGCTGCACCAGCAGATCAAACGCGTCACAGTTGTAAAGCAGAGGATTCCAACCGTATTCCTGGTCGGGGGGTGGGAGTTCGCCGGGCAGCTGTGCCACCTGGGCGGCCCGGGCCAGCAATTCCCCATCGGTCATGCCATGCCCCGCAAATTGCCACCCAGATGGGGCAGGCGCGCGCTGGCTCCCGACCGTCGCTCGCCCAGGTGGACGGCGACCCGGACGATCGCGCGTCGGGTGGCGGCGGCGGGATCGCCGCTGACCGCCTCCCAATAGACCCCCGTCCGTGGGTGGCGCGCGCCCACGCGCTCGTCGGCGTCATCCTCGGGCCGCACCACCTCGATGGCCAACTGCCGCGCCAGCTGGCGCGCGTCGCCCTCTTGGGTCAGCGGATTCCAGAGGCGGCCGCCGGGACCGCGCAATCCATCCACCTCCTGCCAATACCAATCCACGCCCGCCGCGTGAGCGGCCCGGCGGAGACAGTCGTGACCCAGTGCCGCCATGTCACGCCCCCGCCCTGGTTAGCGCGACGCGCCGCTGGCGCGCAGGTCGTCCCGGCCCACCCGGGCGGCGCGCGTGAGCCAACGGGGGAGCGTCGTATACCACGCGCGGGTCCGGGGACTGCTCTGCCCCCGCTGGGCGGCGGCGCGCACAATCGCCCGGCGCGTGGCGACGTGATAATCAAATCCCGGCGGGGTGACGGGCTGAATCACCGCACCCGTGCCCAGCAAGCCGCGTGACCAGCGGACCTCCACGCACTCCCGATCGAGGTCGGGCGGGCGGATCTCCAGCGCCAGCGTCACCGCCAGGCGGAGCGCCGTCCCATCGCAGGTCAGCGGATTCCACAGGCCGCCGTGTTGGTCATGTAAGCCGTCGGGAGCGGCCTGCTGCCAGGCGATCCCCGCCGCCTGGGCGGCCTGAATGAGTAATTGCTGGTCGGTCATTATATTGATACTTATGGGCGATCTTGGCTGATGAGAGCCGGCTACCTGGAGTCGGTAATGCTTCCTGCTTGGCGTAGTGCGCGGCGGAGGCAGACGCGTTTATTTTCCGGCAGCCGGTCACTACATTAAGGTTACAACGAAGGCGCGCTGACGTCCAGCAGGCAGATACCACCGCCGCCTAATCCGCACCTGATAGCGCCAGGTAAGGGTAAATAATCATAAAGGTCGGTAATGATACTTGACTTGGGCAAAGCTGGCTGTTACAGTAGACCCCATAGCCCACCCCACCCTGGAGATCCCCATGTCGTCTGCCCCGTTCGCCCCCCACTCCGCCCCCCAGCCGGCGGCGCGGACCTTCCATAAAATGCTGGAGCTTTCCACCGCGCACCTGCCCCCGACGATCATGGCGCACCTGGAGGACACGGCGGGGGCGGATTATCCGTTCGTGAGCTTTCTGAACGAATACGGGGTCATGCTGTCCCTGCCGGACGCGGAGGAAGGGCCGTTTTTCCTGGAAGTGCTGGGCGCATCGCCCCTGGCAGACCCACGGTTTATCGCCGTGATCGACTATGCCCGCGCCCTGGGTTGCACCTGGCTGCTGGTGGACCGGGATGTCCCGGTCCTGCCGGATCTGCCGGTGTACGAATGGGAGTAACCCGCGAACCGTCGGGTGGCGCGCGCGAATCCCTGCCGCCGCCCGGACACCCTGCCTGCGGGGCTGGCCGCCCCGCGTGATTCCGCCCGAAGAGGACCGCCGGCATGCTTGCTCCCCAACGTCTGATCGGCCTCGCCGCCCCGGCCCGCGCGGGCAAGGATACCGTCGCCTCTTTACTGCGCGAGGTGTGGCCTGAGGCCCATACCTACGCCTTCGCGCTCCCGCTGAAAGTGGGCTGTCAGGTCTTGTTCGGCCTGAGCGACGCCGAGACCTGGAGTGAGCACACCAAGGAACAGGCGCTGCCCGACTGGGGCTACTCGCCCCGCGCCTTGTGGCAGACCGTGGGCACGGACTGGATGCGCCGGCGCAATCGCGATCACTGGCTGCGGCGGGCGGAACGTGCGCTGACCCAGTTCAGTCGGGCGGCGCACGACCCGGCCCCGCCCCCGACCGATCTCCTGGACCCGCCGAGCGTGTTGCGCCGCGCCGCCCAGGCGTTTTGGGGCCTGTCGCCCGCCCAGGCGTTTGACCCAGCGGCCGCCGATGAACTGGACCCGCTGTGGGGCCTGACGCCGGCCGCCATGGTCGCGGCCCTGGACGCGGACGTGCGGCGGAGCTTCCCGGATTTTGCCCGGCTGCGCCAACGGCGAGCCGCGCCGTGCCTCGCGTCCACACCAGCCGTGCCCCTCCCCCTGCGCACGTTGATCATCACCGACACGCGCTTTGCCAATGAGGCGGACTTTATCCGCCGCGCCGGGGGGACGGTGTGGCATATCGACCGGGCGTCCGCTCCGGCGGTGCGCGCCCATGTCTCGGAGCAGGGCGTGGCGCGCCTCCCGGGAGATCGCGTGATCGACAATAACGGCACGCTGGACGATCTGCGCCGGGCGGTGCGGGCGGCTGCCGCCCAGACCCCGGCGTAAGGCGGTCATTGGCCGGAATCAGCCCCCGCCGACGCCGCATACCGGGCAAATTACGGCCCACCCGCGGTTACCCTGGACGGAGCGTGTCCCCGCCGTGCGCGGCTGCGGTATACGCGGCCCCGTCGTCAGCCACCGCCAGCCGGCGCCCGGCGCGACGGCCTTGCCACCGTCATTGCTCCAGGCTTCACCATGTATGCTCAACTCCTTGCGGCGGGCGCGGACCCCCAGCCGCTCATGGTCATTCGCGTGCTGCTCAACGCCAGCGACCTGGTCGATCTGCTGGCACCGCCGGCCCAGCCGGATGCCGCCTCCCTGTCCCTGCCGCTCCAGATCGACCGTGACCTGATGTCATGCTTGGCCCCGTGGATGGTACCCTCCCCGCCCCCGCCGCCCGGTGCGCACTTTGAGGTGGCCTGGTGCCCGCCGGTAACGACCGTCGCCGCCCTGCGCCAGGCGGTAGCGACCCTGAACCCCCAGGCGACCGGGTCACCCCTGGTGGTGGACCTGCAACTGGCCGGGCACTCCCTGGCGGATGTACGCCGCCAGCTGGGCTTGCCGGACGCCCCGGAACTGCATCTCACCGTCCCCATCAGCGACGAGCTGATCGAGCAGCTGCGGGCGCTGGAGCAGGAACACCAGCGAGCCATCGCAGAGGTGACCCTGGAGGTGGTCCTGGGGGGCGCGCTCCTCGCGGATCTGCGGCGAAGCTGGGGATTCCCGGAGGCCCCCACCCCGGAGGAGGTGGAGAGGAGCTTGCGGGCGCACCGCGTACGCTTGCACTAGCCTCTCGCCCTGTTTCGCGCCCCAACCGCCGAAAGGCGGTTTTTTAGTTGCATTACCGACCTTTTATTTGTTATCCTGAATCCCTGGCACACCACCCGGAGATTCTCATGCGCACGTGTTCCGCTCTGCTCTCAGTCGCGCTGGCGGCCGCCCTGGCCGGTTGCGGCAGTGCTCCCACCAAGCCGGCCTTTGCCCCCGGCTATACCCCCACGGAGGCGGAGATGGGGCTGGCGGAGCAAAATAGTGCGACGGCATTACCGTCATCTACAGCAGCGGAGTTGAAATCGGAGGGCGTATTACCGTATTACACTGATACACGCCTACTCTACCTTGCCGCCATCCAGCGACAGGGCGCGCTGAACCTGGACGATCACCACCATGTAGATATCGGCAAATACCTGGACCGAGCCAATTTGGCCGCGCACCTCTTCGGTGTGGGTAAATTCGCCCTCGACCCGCCGCTGATCAGCTTGCTCAGCATTGGCACGTCAACGACGTCCCGGCGTGATTACGGCCCTCAGTATGCGCGCAATATCCTGCGCTTGCCTTCGCTGACCTTGGTTGGCACCCTCTCGGCCGGTGGCGCCCAGCCGGGTACGCCGGCGTACGGCGCGCGCCTGGATTCGCTGTTTACGCAGGCGGATACACTGGTTCGCGCGGTCTCCCTGAATTGCCGGCCCGAGGCGGCATCCCTGGCGCAAATCCGGAAGGACGAACTGCGGATGCCATGGAATGACTACAGCAACCGGTGGTTCAAGGACATGCTTCACCAGCGGGCTTATGCCTGCACCCGCCGGGTCGCTAAACATGATCGCGAACAACGTTTAGGCTCCTATAAGATCGCCACCACCGCATTCCCGGTGCATAAGCACGATAAGTCCGTGGAGCGGGAATTTGGCTACTCCGGCATTACCGGCACGATTGCGCAGGCCGGCGATCCGTTCGTGACCGTGACCTTTTCCTGGCTTGACGAGTACCCCCACCTCGGTGGCAACGACGCGGCCTGGACGTTACTGAAGGAGCTAAAAGCGGACCTGCCCGAGGGCTGGTACTACATCCTCAGTGCCGCCCCGCCTGGCGAGAC
>CALMNY010000182.1 GCA_937872125.1 uncultured Candidatus Competibacteraceae bacterium
TCTGGTCAAGCTCAGCAAACTGAAGCGCGAACCCGGCGATCAAACCGAGTTCGATAACAAAAATTTTCTGTCAGAATAAAAAATATTATGCTTCCAGCCGCCCACGGATCAGCCCTCACATCGCTGATCTATTACAAGCTATTGTATCGTATAGACAAAAATACAAGCCAATGATTGGCACACCCCCTGCAAAGTCTACCTGCCAACCCACATCCTTGTGTTGAACGCAGGTAGACCATGGACACGATGATTGAATCGCTTGAATCAGCCCCCTTCGACCAGCCCGAACTGACTTTCATCTCGCCCAGTGACCGGTTCGACCATATCCACCTCGATCTTTGGCTACGGGACGTCGATTTGGTGCAACCTCTGTTGGAGTATCCCGAAGGTCGGGAACGGGATGAATTCGTCCGGCGAGCGTTGCGGATCGGGATTCTGGCGCTGCAACAAGCGCAGGCGCGCATTGATACCGACAGCGTGCGCCGCGAGGGCGAACACTTCATCAGCCAGTTGGGCAGCCATCTGAATACCTTCCAGGACCGAATCGGTACTCTGCTGACCACGACGCTCAAGGACTATCTCGATCCCCGTGATGGTCGGTTTGCGGAACGGGTCGAGCGCCTGGTGCGGGATGGCGGCGATCTGGAAAGCCTGATGCGCTCGCAGACTGAAGCGGCCAGGGCGACCTTGCAGAGTGCGCTGGAAACCTATCTCGGCACCGACAGCCACATCGCCCGACTGCTGACCCCCAATGAATCGAATACCCTGCTGACGACGCTCCATCAGACCGTCAACGATCTGGTCGCCAGCCATCTATCGCAGGTTCTGCACGAGTTTTCGCTGGACAATCGGGAGGGCGTATTGGTTCGCCTGATCGAGGAAGTCCATACCCGTAACGGCCAACTGTCCGGCGATTTGCAATCCACCGTGCAGGCCATGACGCAGGAACTTTCGCTGGACAAAGCCGATTCCGCGCTCAATAGGCTCATTCAACGGATTGAGAGCACGCAGCAACAGGTCAAGGCGGAATTTACCCTGGATAACAAGGATTCGGCCCTGTCCCGGGTGCGGGCGGAACTGGCCGAGATCACCAATGCGCACCGGGCGGACAGTGCGAACTTCCGGCAAGAAGTGCTCGCGGCATTGGCGGCGATGCAGGCGCGCAAGGCGGAACGGCGAGCCGGCGTCCAGCATGGCCAGGATTTCGAGGAGGCGGCGTATATGCTGATCGAAACGGCCTGTTTGAACGCTGGCGATATCATCGAGCATGTGGCGAACCATACGGGGCGAGTTCGCAATCAGAAAGTGGGCGATGCCGTGATCACGCTGGGGCCGGATACGACCGCCGCCGGGGTCAAGATTGTCTGTGAAATGAAGGAAGACAGTTCGTACCGCCTGCCCAAGGCTATCGAGGAGATCGGGCAGGCGCGTGAAAACCGCGACGCCGAAGTCGGTTTGTTCATCTGGTCGCGCCGTACAGCGCCATCCGGGCTGATGCCCCTGGCCCGCTACGGGATGGATGTGGTGGTGCTCTGGGATGCCGAGGACGAAATGACGGATGTTTATCTTCAGGCCGGGCTGATGGTCGCCAAGGCCATTGCGATGGGCGCCCGCAGTCCGAACCCGGAGATTAAGGCGGATTTAGCCGCTTTGGATCGGGCAATTTTGGAAATACAACGGCAGGTCGGCCATCTTAACGACATCGAGACGTACTCGGGTACGATCAAGAATGGTGCAGGGAAAATTCTTGAGAAAGTCGAAACGATGCGCAAGGGATTAGAACGCCAAGTGGAAATTCTCAAGGAGCAGGTAGGGCAGTTGAAGTCTGTCCTGGGAGACGCCCAACCTGGATGATGGACTTCAGCGCCCTTGTAGGAGGCTGGCAGGGGCGCTGAGCAAGGTATGAGTAGCAACAAAGTTTCTGCTACACTTTCAGCACGAGCTACCCTGAGAAATTCACATGATTACTGCTTTTACTGTTAGAAACTTCAAAGCGATTGGCGATGAACCGGTTCGGATCGAGTTGAAGCCGATTACGCTGCTGTTCGGTGCGAATAGTGCGGGTAAGAGTAGTATTATTCACGCATTGCATTATGCTTATGAAATATTTAATTTTCAAAATTTAAACGCCGAAAAGAGCACGCTTGCTAGCAATAACTTAGATTTAGGGGGGTTTCAACGTTTCGTGCATCACAATGATTTAAATCGTAATATTGTAATCCGTTTTGATTTTGAATCTGATTATGAAAATATTAGAGATATTCCTACATCACTATTTATTGATTCTGATAGGTTTAAATTAGATTTTTCAGGAACATCTTTTAAGTTAGTTGGAGTAACTAATTGCTATGTTGAAGTTAGTATTTCTTGGAGCCAAATGCGTAACCGACCCTATATCAAGAGCTATGAAACAGGTCTTAATGGGGCGCGGACAGCAACTATAAATTTTGACATTGCTAAAGAAGAAGCTATTTT
>CALMNY010000183.1 GCA_937872125.1 uncultured Candidatus Competibacteraceae bacterium
CAGATACGTCTCCTCCTGGGGCCGGCCGGTGCGCTGCACTTCCAGATAGAACCGATCCGGGAACAGTTCGCGCCAGTCCGCCAGCCAGGCCTGGGCCTGGTCCAGCCGGTCATTCAACAACGCCCGCCCCAGTTCGCCCTCGCGGCCCCCGGACAGGGCAATCAATCCTTCCGTGCTGCCGCGCAGCCAGGCATAGTCGAGCACCGGCACGCCCCGCTGCTGGCCTTCCTGATAGCCGCGACTGACCAGCCGGGTCAGGTGGCGATAGCCGGTCAGGTTTTGACACAGAAGCACCAGCCGGGTCGGTTCACCCTCGCGCTGTACCCAAACCTCGACCCCGGCGACAGGTTTGATCCCGGCCCCCAGCGCGGCCTTGTAGAATTTGATCAGAGCAAACAGGTTGCTCATGTCGGTCACTGCGACCGCCGGCATTCCGGCAGCAGCGACCTGCTTGACCAGGCTTTTGATGCGGATCAGCCCATCCACCAGCGAATATTCGGTATGCAGGCGCAGGTGAACGAAATTCGCAGACATGATTCATTCCTGAAGATCAGTTGACAGCGCGGCGGCGACCGGCGCGAACGAGCGGCGATGTTCCGGGCAGGGGCCGAAGCGGCGCAGGGCATCCCGATGGGCGGCGGTCGGATAGCCCTTGTGCTGGGCGAAACCGTACCGGGGATAACGCTCGTGCAGTTCACCCATTTCCGCATCTCGCGCCACCTTGGCCAGAATCGAAGCGGCGCTGATCGCCGGCACGGTGGCGTCACCCTTCACGATAGCCCGGCAGGGACAGGCCAGCGGCGGACAGCGGTTGCCATCCACCAGCGCCTGCTCCGGGACGATGCTTAACGCGGCGATAGCCCGTTGCATCGCCAGCAGGGATGCTTGCAGAATGTTGAGGCGGTCAATCTCGGCGACCTCGGCCCGGCCCAGCGCCCAGGCCAGCGCCTTGGCGCGGATTTCCGTCGCCAGTTGCTCGCGGCGGAGCGGGCTAAGCGTCTTGGAATCAGCCAGACCGGCAATGGGACGGGCGGGATCGAGGATAACGGCGGCGGCGACGACAGGACCGGCCAGAGGACCGCGCCCGACTTCATCCACGCCGGCGATGAGGGGGGCGTCAGACATGAGGAACGGCGGAACAGGGAGAGAGGGGATCAGGGGCGGAAGTTTAGTGTATCAATGACGATTCCGCTATAGGCCGCCAATTTGGCGATCACGAAAAATTACCCGAGGAATTTTATCTCCATGACGACTCTGGACCTTGCCCTCGACTTGCTCCGCCGCCCCTCGGTCACTCCCGAAGATGCCGGCTGTCAGCAACTCATGATCGCCCGCCTGGAAGCACTCGGTTTCCAGGTGGAACGGTTGCGCTTCGGCAACGTGGATAACTTCTGGGCGCGCTTGGGCGACCAAGAGCCATTATTCGCCTTCGCTGGCCATACCGACGTGGTGCCGCCCGGCCCGTTGGCGCAGTGGCAATCGCCGCCGTTCGCTCCGGAAATCCGCGACGGCTTCCTGTACGGGCGCGGCGCGGCGGACATGAAAGGCAGCCTGGCGGCGATGATCACCGCCTGCGAACGCTTCCTCGCCACCCATCCGCACCCGAATGGCTCCATCGCTTTCCTGATCACCAGCGATGAGGAAGGGATTGCGGTGGACGGTACGGTGAAAGTGATCGAACGGCTGGAAGCGCGCGGCGAGAAGATTCGCTGGTGCCTGGTCGGCGAACCGTCCTGTTTGGCCCAACTGGGCGACACGATTAAAAACGGTCGGCGCGGCTCGCTCAATGGCCGGCTGGTGCTGCGCGGGATTCAGGGCCACGTTGCCTATCCGCATCGGGCGCAAAATCCCATCCACGCCATCGGTCCGATCCTGATCACGCTCACCGACGAAGTCTGGGATCAGGGCCACGAGTTTTTCCCGCCGACTTCGTTCCAGATTTCCAATCTCCATTCCGGAACGGGCGCGGACAACGTTATTCCCGGCGATCTGGATCTGCTGTTCAACTTCCGGTTTTCGCCAGCGGTAACGGTCGAACAGCTTCAGGAACGCACCCGGCTGATCGTCGAAACTGCGCTCCTCAACGAAGAAATCAAGACCGGCCAGGTCTTCCAGTACGATCTGGAATGGCGGCCACCTGGCCTGCCGTTTTTCACCCCGCCCGGCGATCTGGTGGAGGCGACCATCGCCGCCGTCCGCGCCGAAACTGGCCTGGAACCGGAACTTTCCACCAGCGGCGGCACCTCCGATGGCCGCTTCATCGCTCCGACCGGCGCGCAAGTCATCGAGTTTGGTCCTCTCAACGCCACCATCCATAAAATCAATGAGCGGGTGGCAACCGCCGATCTCGAACGGCTAAGCCGGATCTACGAGGGTGTTCTGGTTCGCCTGCTGGGCTGAACTTCTTGGAGAGCGGCCTGATGCCGAACGGGCCGTTCTATAATCTCAGGCTGATGACGGGATTCTGGTTCGCGCGCCCAGTCTGCGCAATCTGGCGTCCGTCGTTGCTCAAACCATAACCCCGGGAGAACCCATCCATGCAGCAACGCGAACTTGGCAATACGGGATTGATGTTTAGGGCCATTGGCCTGGGCGCTATGCCGTTGTCCATCAGCGGCCGGCCGGACGAAGCACAGGCATTCGCGGTCATCGAAGCGTTCGTCGCTGATGGGGGCAATTTCATTGACACCGCCAACGTGTACGGTCTGGACGATGACGACATCGGTCACAACGAGCGGCTGATTCGCCAGGCGCTGGGCCAGCTCGGCGCGATTGACAAGGTTCTGGTCACCACCAAAGGTGGGCTGCGTCGTCCGGGCGGGGCCTGGGTGGTGGATGGTGACCCTGACTGGCTGCGGCTGTCCTGCGAACGTAGCTTGCAGGCGTTGCAAACCGACTGCATTAGCCTGTACCAGCTACACGCCATTGATCCCAAGGTGGATTTCCGCCGTTCGCTGGAAGCCTTGGTCAAGCTGAAGGAAGAAGGCAAAATCCGCTATCTCGGCCTGTCCAACGTCAGTCCCGCTCAACTGGAACAGGCGCTTGAGTTCACCGTAGTCTCGTCGGTGCAGAATCACTGCAACCTGTTCGACCAGCGGGATTTTCGCAACGGTTTGATTGATTTCTGCCGGGCGCGGCGGATCACCTATATCCCTTATAGTCCAGTGGGTGGGCATCACGGCCACGTCCGCCTCGACCAGGAACCTCTGCTGCAACAACTCGCTGCCAAATATCAGGCCTCGCCGCACCGCATTGCCCTGGCCTGGCTGTTGCACAAAGGCCGGCACATCCTGCCCATCCCCGGAGCGAGCAGAGTTGCCAGCATCCGTGACAGCCTGCAAGCGACGAACCTGAAATTGGGCGCCGACGATATCGCTGCGCTCGACCGGCTGGCTGAACAATGACTGGCGGGCTGGCGGGGTAGCGCGCGGCGGCCATGACCCTTGGAACTCACCCTGGATTTATCTACCCTCCTGCTGCTGGGCGTTGTCGCTCTGCTGGCCGGCTTCATTGACGCCATCGCCGGCGGCGGCGGGATGCTGGTCATGCCGGCGCTGCTCAGCACCGGGATGCCGCCGCATCTGGTGGTCGGCACTAACAAGCTGATCGGTACGTTTGGCACCTTCAGCGCCTCGCTGACTTTTATCCGCAAGGGGTTATTCCAGCCAGCGCTGTGGTGGGCGATGAGTTTCGGCGTCTTCGCTGGCGCCCTGATCGGAGCGGTGCTGATCTATCTGATGAGCGCCGGGGTGTTGAGGAAGTTGCTGCCGCTGGCGATCCTGCTGGCGGCGGCCTATCTGATCTGGCCGCGTCGCACCCGACTGTCCGCCGTCCCGTCGGAACCACCGTTGCCGCCCCGCGCCGTCCGGCGCAGCGTCAAGCTGCTGACCGGGGGACTGATCGGGTTCTACGACGGCTTCATCGGGCCCGGCACGGGGGCGTTCTGGATGGCGGCGGCGATGAAGCTGTTTCAGCTTGACCTGGTGGCCGCTGCCGGGGTGGCCCGGTTTATGAATTTCATCAGTAATATTACCGCCCTGTTGACCTTCGTGGTTTTCGGCAATATTGACTACGCCATTGGCCTGAGCATGGGGGCGCTGCTGATGCTCGGATCCTTCGCCGGGGCGCACAGCGCGATCCACTACGGGGCGCCGTTTATCCGGCCGGTGTTTCTGGTCGTGGTCGCACTGATGGCAGGGTGGTTGCTGGTGGGGGGATGAGATTGCCCGAAATAATCGGCGTCTGTTGCGAGCATGGTTGCATGAATCCGTCGCCGATGGTTTGATCGGTACGAACGGTTAGGCGATTTCCAGAAATGAAATGACCCGATCTGGCTCCCACACTGGAGCGTTGGGAACGAGCAGTCGAAATGTAGGCAGGGTCTTTGCTGGAAATAGCCTTAACTCAAAGTGTATCCGGGTCCACGCCCAACTGCCTCAACCGCTCCGCCAGTTGCTCGGCGCGTTGCCGTTCGGTTTCAGCGCGTTGCCGTTCGGTTTCAGCGCGTTGCCGTTCGGTTTCAGCGCGTTGCCGTT
>CALMNY010000184.1 GCA_937872125.1 uncultured Candidatus Competibacteraceae bacterium
ATTCGGCCAAATACCTGTTCACCTCAGAATCGGTGACGGAAGGCCACCCCGACAAGCTGTGCGACCAGATCAGCGATGCCGTGCTGGATGCCTGCCTTGAACAGGATCCTGCCTCGCGCGTGGCCTGTGAAACCGCCACCAAGACCGGTTTCGTCATGCTGCTGGGCGAAATCACCACCCGCGCCACCATCAACTATGACCAGCTCGTGCGCAAGGTCATCCTCGATATCGGTTACGATGACAGCGAAAAAGGCTTCGACGGCAACACCTGCGCCGTGCAGGTGGCCATCGCCCGCCAGTCCGGCGACATTGCCATGGGCGTGGATGAAGGGCTCGAATCCAAGGAAAGCAAAAAATCCGCGCACGGAACCGAAGACATCGGCGCGGGCGACCAGGGCATGATGTTCGGCTTTGCCTGCAACGAAACCCCCACCCTGATGCCCATGCCCATTTACCTGTCGCACCAGCTCACCCAACGCCTGGCGCAGGTCCGCAAGGACGGCACCCTGCCCTGGCTGCGCCCGGACGGCAAATCGCAGGTGACAGTCGAATACCAGTACGGCAAGCCCGTGCGCGTCGACACCGCCCTGATCAGCACCCAGCACGCCCCCGAAATTTCGCACCACGATATCGAAGAAGCCGTCTTCGAACACGTCATCGCCCCGGTCATCCCAGAAGGCCTGCGCGATAACGGCATCAAAATCTTTGTCAATCCCACCGGCCGCTTCGTCATTGGCGGCCCCATGGGCGATGCCGGCGTCACCGGCCGCAAGATCATCGTCGATACCTACGGCGGCATGGGCCGGCACGGCGGCGGCGCTTTCTCAGGCAAGGACCCGACGAAGGTGGACCGCTCCGCGGCTTACGCAGCGCGCTGGGTGGCCAAGAACGTGGTTGCCGCCGGCCTGGCCGAGCGCTGCGAACTGCAGGTAGCCTACGCCATCGGCGTGGCCCACCCGCTCAGCATCAATGTCGAAACCTTTGGCACCGGCATCATCCCCGACGACCAGATCGCCGAACTGGTGCAAAAGCACTTCGACCTGCGCCCGGGCGCCATCATCCGCGACCTGAACCTGCGCCGCCCGATCTACCGCAAGACGGCCGCTTACGGTCACTTCGGCCGCGAAGACGCTGACTTCACCTGGGAACGCACCGACCGCGCCGAAGCGCTGCGCAAAGCCGCCGGCCTGTAAATCATAAACCAACCTGTCCAAACGCCCGCTTTCGATGAAAAAGCGGGCGTTTCTTTTACCCGAAAGGTGATTTTTGCAGGCTTGCCAGCCGGCGGCAAAGTGCGTATGATACCTGCAAAGCGATCATCCCGGGAGGTTTTATGCTCAAAGTCGGATACATCGGTCTGGGTCTGATGGGCAAATCCATCGCCCGCAACATACTCAAAGCAGGTTTTCCGCTGGTGGTGCACAACCGCAGCCGCGCCGCCGTGGATGAATTGGCCGCCGAAGGCGCGACCGCCGCCTTCAGCCCGGCGGAAGTGGCCCGCCAGGTGGACGTGGTGTTCACCAATTTGCCCGATTCGCCCGACATCGAGCAGGTGGTGCTCGGCCCGGATGGCATCCTGCAGGGCGCGCACCCCGGCCTGATCTGGGTGGACAACTCGACCATCAAGCCGGCCACGGCGCGCGAAGTGGCCCGCCGGCTGGCCGAAGTTGGCGCGGCATCATTGGATGCGCCCGTCAGCGGCGGCGACATCGGCGCGCGCAACGGCACGCTGGCCATCATGGTCGGCGGCCCGGCCAACGCGCTGGAAACCGTGCGCCCGATCTTCGAGGTGATGGGCAAGACCATCACCCACGTCGGTGATTCCGGCAGCGGCCAGGTGGCCAAGGCTGCCAATCAGATCATGGTCGCCGCGCAGATGGTGGCGATGGGCGAGCTGCTGGTGCTGGCGCAAAAATCCGGCGCTGACCCGGTGAAGGTGATCCAGGCCATTCGTGGCGGCGCGGCGCAGTGCTGGACGCTGGACGTGAAGCCTCCGCGCCTGTTTGCCGGCAACCGCCAGCCGGGCTTCAAGGCGCGCATGCAGGCCAAAGACCTCAACATCGTCCTTGATACTGCCCGCGAATACGGCGTCGCGCTGCCGGCCACCGCGGTCAACGCGCAGCTCTTCAATGCCATGTCCACGTTGGGCATGGGCGACCTGGACAATTCAGCCGTGATCGCCATCCTCGAGCAGTTGGCCGGGGTTCACCTGCAAGAAGAGAAAACCGAATAACGAAAATAAAATAACCGTCCCCCGCTTTGACCGGGGGGAGCATCAACCCAACCATCCGGGTAATTTGCCGCTATTTTTCCGGGAGCACGTACTCCGCCAGGAACTGTTCCATGCTCAGGATGAAATCCAGCCGGGTCTCGCTCTTGCGAAAGCGGTGCCCCTCGCCGGGATAGACCCGGTACAGGTGCGGGATCCCATTGCGCTGAAGCGCGGCGGCAATCGCATCCGATTGGCTTCGCGGCACCACTGGGTCATCCTCGCCCTGGAAGATCGCCAGCGGGTCGCGGATCGCATCGGCGTGAAACTCCGGCGACCAGTCGCGGTATTTTTGTCCGGCCTGCGGCAGCGGGCCAATCAGGCGCGCGTTGGCGTACCGCTCAAATTTGTGCGTGTCCTCGTCCAGTTTGAACAGGTTGCTGACCCCATAGGCGTCGATGCCAGCGCGGAATTTGCCCGGATGGCGGATGAGCGTGTTGAGCACGGTGTAGCCGCCTGCGCTCGAGCCGTACAGCGCCAACCGCCGGCCGTCCGCCAGACCCGCGGCGGCCAGACCGTCCGCCGCCGAAACCGTGTCCAGCACGTCCAGCTCGCCCCAGCGGCCGTTCAGCGCGCGCCGGTACGAGCGCCCGTACCCCGTGCTGCCGCGGTAGTTCAACTCAAGCCAGGCGTAACCGCGCGAGGTGAAGTACTGCGCTTCCTCATTGAATTCCGCCACGGCCTGCATGGTCGGCCCGGAATGCACCCGTATCACCGCCGGCGGCAACCCCTGCCAGGCGAAGTCCGGGTTGGTCGGCGGGTAATACAGGCCGTGGATCACCGCACCGTCTTCGGCGGGCCAGCGCAGCGGCTGCGCAACCGAAAAATACGCCGCCGGCACTTCCTCCGTGCCGCTGCCGCCTTCAATCGACAGCCCGTGCGAGCCCAGGCGCGCCAGGCAGGGCGGCTGCGCCGGCCCGGAGGCGATCAGCGCGATTTGCCCATCCAACGGCGAGACGGCCATCTGCGCCGCCCAACTGAACGCTCCCAGGCTGGCAGGTTGGCTGCGGCCATTCAGGTCAACCGAAAACAGGCCGCTTACGCCTTCCTGGTTGCGCAGGTAGTCGATCCGTTGGCTGTCGCCGCGCCAGCCGTAGGTGCGAATGCCCTGCACCCAGGATGGCGGCGCCAACACCACGCCTTCGCCCCTCACCAGCGCGCGCCGGCCGCCGTGCTCCAGCGAGATCAGCGCGAGTTGGTCCCACTCGCCGTCGCACGCCAGGCAGCTCAACCAGCGCCCGTCCGGCGAAAAAGCCGGCTGCGAGGCCGGAGAGTCCGCTCCGCCCAGCACAACGTTCGACCGGACGATGCTGGGCGGGTCGCCGGCCAGGTCCGCCAGGCGGATGCGCGCGCCGTCCCAGGGCATGTCGGGGTGGTCCCATTCCATCCAGGCCAGGCGCATCCCCTGCGGATGCCAGACCGGGTCCATGTAGAAATCGGCGCCCCGGGCCAGGTTGACCGGTGGTTGCGCGCCGTGCGAATCAACCAGGTAAAGCCCGCAATCCTCGCCCCGGCTGGCGACAAAAACAACCCAGCGCCCGTCCGGTGAAATCGCCGGCGAAGCCGCGCCGTCGAAGGGCGGCGTAATCGGCCGCGCGGCGCCGCCATTCATTTCAAGCCGGTGCAACTGCCGCCCGCGCTCAACAAAGATCACCGTTCCGCCCAGCAAGTCGAACTCGCCCCCGCCGTAGGCTTCACCGCCACTGATCTCGTAAGATTCGGTCAACGCAAGCCGCGTGCCGTCTGCCAGGTGGGCCATCAAGCGGGTGCCTTGCGCGCCGCGCTCCAGCCAGGCCAGGTCGCCCGTGCGCTCGTCCCAACGCACATCCATCCAGCGGGTCCGTCCGGCGCGCGCCTGCGCGCTGATGGGACTGTCCCACAGCCCAAAAGGTCTTCTTTCGACGGATTTCATGCCATCACCTGCAGGTTAAAATAAAAATCGAGGCCCGTAACCGTCAGCCCCGATTTGTAAACCATTAAAGATAGGATTCAAACTTCTCGACCAG
>CALMNY010000185.1 GCA_937872125.1 uncultured Candidatus Competibacteraceae bacterium
TTCCGTGCTTTCCGTGTTTTCCGTGGACAGCTTTAAGACTGATCGTTGAACCGATATTACCGGGAACTCCGCTGATGGCCGTTGATCGCACCGCTGAATTGTCCGACCTCCTGACCCGCCGCATCCTGATCCTGGACGGCGCGATGGGCACCATGATCCAGAGCTACCGCTTGCAGGAAGCCGACTACCGGGGCGAACGCTTCCGCGACTGGCCCAGCGATCTCAAGGGCAACAACGATCTGCTGGCGCTGACCCAGCCGGCGATCATCCGCGAGATTCACGCCGCCTATCTGGAGGCCGGCGCGGACATCATCGAGACCAATACCTTCAATTCCACTTCAGTTTCCATGCACGACTACGGCATGGAGAGTCTCGTGCCGGAATTGAACCGGGCGGCGGCGCGACTGGCGCGCGCTGTCGCCGATGACTACAGCACCCCCGACCGGCCGCGCTTCGTCGCTGGCATTCTCGGCCCCACCAACCGCACCGCCAGCCTGTCGCCGGATGTCAACAACCCCGGCTTTCGCAACATCCACTTCGACGAACTGGTCGCCGCCTATACCGAGGCGACGCAGAGCCTGGTCGAGGGTGGCGTGGATATTCTGCTGGTGGAAACCATCTTCGACACGCTGAATGCCAAGGCGGCGCTGTTCGCCATCCAGCGGTTTTTTGACGATTCTGGCATCCGCCTGCCGGTGATGATCTCCGGCACGATTGCCGACGCCTCCGGGCGCACCCTGTCCGGCCAGACCACCGAGGCGTTCTGGAATTCGCTTGCGCACGTCCGCCCGTTGGCCTTCGGGTTGAACTGCGCGTTGGGCGCGACGCAACTGCGGCCCTACGTCGCCGAACTGGCCCGCATCGCCGATACCCACGTCTCCGCCCATCCCAACGCCGGCTTGCCTAATGCCTTCGGCGAATACGACGAGACGCCCGAACAGATGGCGGCGGTGATCCGCGAATTCGCCGAAAGCGGCTTTCTCAACATCGTCGGCGGTTGCTGCGGCACCACGCCCGCCCACATCCGCGCCATCGCCGAGGCGGTGAAAGATTTGCCGCCGCGCGAAATACCGCCTATCGAACCGCGCTGCCGGCTGGCCGGGCTGGAGCCGCTGAACATCGGCCCAGACTCGCTGTTCGTCAACGTCGGCGAGCGCACCAACGTCACTGGCTCGGCGGTGTTCAAGCGGCTGATCAAGGCCGGCGACTACAACGCCGCACTCGACGTTGCCCGCCAGCAGGTCGAGAACGGCGCGCAGATCATCGACATCAACATGGACGAGGGGATGCTGGACTCGAAGGAGGCGATGGTCACGTTCCTCAACCTCATCGCCGCCGAGCCGGACATCAGCCGGGTTCCGGTGATGATTGACTCGTCCAAGTGGGAGATTCTGGAAGCGGCCCTGAAGTGCATCCAGGGCAAGCCGGTGGTGAATTCCATCAGCATGAAGGAAGGCGAAGCGGAGTTTATCCGGCAGGCGCGGCTGATTCGCCGCTACGGCGCGGCGGCCATCGTCATGGCGTTCGACGAGCAGGGTCAGGCCGACACCGAGGCGCGCAAGTTCGCCATCTGCCAGCGCGCCTACCGGATTCTCACCGAGCAGGTCGGTTTTCCGCCGCAGGACATCATTTTCGATCCCAACATCTTCGCCGTCGCCACCGGCATCGCCGAACACAACAACTACGCGGTGGATTTCATCGAAGCCACGCGGCGCATTAAAACCGAACTGCCGCACGCGCTGGTGTCCGGCGGGGTGTCCAACGTGTCCTTCTCGTTCCGGGGCAACAACCCGGTGCGCGAGGCGATTCATTCGGTGTTCCTGTATCACGCCATCCACGCCGGGATGACCATGGGCATCGTCAACGCCGGCCAGTTGGCGATTTACGAGGAAATCCCGCTGGAATTGCGGGAACGGGTCGAGGACGTGATTCTCAACCGCCGCCCCGACGCCACCGAGCGGCTGCTGGAAATCGCGCCGCAATACCAGGCCGGCGAAACTTCAGCCGCGCCAGAGAAAGAGCAGGAATGGCGTTCCTGGCCGGTGGCCAAACGGCTGGAACACGCGCTGATCAAGGGTATTGACGAATTTATCGAAGCGGACACCGAGGAAGCCCGCCAGCAGTTCGACCGGCCGTTGCAGGTCATCGAAGGACCGCTGATGGACGGCATGAACGTGGTCGGCGACCTGTTCGGGGCCGGCAAGATGTTCCTGCCGCAGGTGGTGAAATCGGCGCGGGTGATGAAAAAATCCGTGGCTTACCTGATTCCGTTTATCGAGGCGGAACAGGCCGATGGTCAGCGGCGCAGCAACGGCCGGATCGTGTTGGCCACGGTCAAGGGCGATGTCCACGACATCGGCAAGAACATCGTCGGCGTGGTGCTTCAGTGCAACAACTTCGAGGTGGTGGATCTGGGCGTCATGACGCCGACGCAGAAGATTCTCGACGCCGCGCGGGAACACGGCGCGGATATGATTGGCCTGTCCGGGTTGATCACCCCATCGCTGGACGAGATGGTCAACGTGGCCAAGGAGATGAAACGGCAAGGCTTCACCGTACCGCTGCTGATCGGCGGGGCCACCACCTCGGCGATGCACACGGCGGTCAAAATCGACCCGCAGTATCCCGGCCCGGTGGTGTACGTCAAGGACGCTTCGCGGGCGGTGGGCGTGGCGCAGAACCTGATCGGCCCTGATTCCAGGGATGGCTTCGTCGCCCGGACCAAGGCCGACTACGTCCAGAAACGCGAACAGCACGCCAACCGCCGCCAGCGGGAACCGCTGTTGCCGCTGGCGCAGGTCCGCGCCAACCGGCCCGTGCTCGACTGGTCAACTTACCTCCCGCCCCAGCCGGCTTTCCTCGGCATTCGCGCCTTCGACGACTACCCGCTGGCGGAACTGGCGGAACGGATCGACTGGACGCCGTTTTTCCACGCCTGGGAACTGCGCGGGCGCTATCCAGCGATTCTCGACGATCCCGAACAGGGCGAACACGCCCGCCACCTGTTCGCCGACGCCCAGGCGATGCTGGACAAGATCATCACCGACCGCTGGCTGACGGCGCGGGCGGTGATCGGCTTTTTCCCGGCCAACCGGGTCGGCGAGGACGACATCGCGCTCTATGCCGACGCGGCCCGGAATCAACCATTGCTCACGTTGCATCACCTGCGTCAGCAGGGTCCGAAACCGGAGGGCAAACCGCATTACTGCCTGGCCGACTGGATCGCGCCGCACGAAACTGGCCTGGCCGACACCCTGGGCGCGTTCGCCGTCACCGCCGGGATCGGCATTGATGAGCGAGTGGCGGCATTCGAGCGCGCGCATGACGATTACAGCGCCATCCTGCTGAAGGCGTTGGCCGACCGGCTGGCGGAAGCCTTCGCCGAGCGGTTGCACGAGCGGGTGCGTAAGGAGTTCTGGGGCTACGCGGCGGATGAGACGCTGAGCAACGACGACCTGATTGCCGAAAACTATCGCGGCATCCGCCCCGCGCCCGGCTATCCGGCCTGTCCCGATCACACCGAAAAAGGGCTGCTCTGGTCACTGCTGGACGTGGACCACACCGCCGATATTCACTTGACCGAGCATTTCGCCATGACCCCGACGGCGGCGGTCAGCGGCTGGTATTTCAGCCATCCCGAAGCGCGCTATTTCGGCGTGGGCCGACTGGATCGGGATCAGGTCGCCGACTATGCCCGGCGCAAGGGCTGGACCGTGGCGGAAGCGGAACAGTGGCTGGCCCCGAATCTGGGCTACGAGCCGGAGGAGTAACCGCGCCCCTGTGGAAAAATTTTCTGATTAAATAACGGGTTGAAGAACCGCTATCACTCACTTTTCGTCCTTGGAGAACTACCGATGCTCAATTTCACCTTCCAAAACCCCACCAAAATCCTGTTCGGCAAGGGCCAGATTGCCGCCATCGCCCAGGAAATTCCCAGGGAGCAGCGGGTGCTGATCACCTACGGCGGGGGCAGCATCAAGCAGAACGGCGTTTACGATCAGGTCCTGGCGGCGCTGAAGGGGCGCGCGGTGTGGGAGTTCGCCGGCATCGAACCTAATCCGACCTATGAGACGCTGATGAATGCGGTCCGGATCGTGCGCGACCAGAATATTGACTTTCTGCTGGCGGTCGGCGGCGGTTCAGTGATTGACGGCACCAAGTTCATTGCTGCCGCTGCGCCGTTCCAGGGCGAACCGTGGGACATTCTCGCCAAATACGCCCCTATTCAGAGTGCATTGCCGCTGGGCGCGGTGCTGACCCTGCCCGCTACCGGTTCGGAAATGAACGGCGGTTCGGTGGTCACTCGCCGCGCCACCCAGGACAAACTGGCGTTCATCCATCCGCTGGTCTATCCGCGCTTCGCGGTGCTCGACCCCACCGTCACCTTCACCCTGCCGCCGCGCCAGATTGGCAACGGCGTGGTGGACGCCTACACCCACATCATGGAGCAATATCTGACCTACCCGGTCAATGCGCCGGTGCAGGATCGCTTCGCCGAGGGGCTGCTGCTGACCCTGATTGAGGAAGGCCCCAAGGCGCTGGCTGCGCCGGAGGACTACGACGTGCGCGCCAACATCATGTGGTGCGCGACCCTGGCGCTGAACGGGCTGATCGGCGCGGGCGTGCCCGGCGACTGGGCGACGCACATGATCGGCCACGAGATCACCGCCCTGCACGGTTTGGATCACGCCCAGACCCTGGCGATCATTCTGCCCAGCGTGATGACGGTGAAGCGGGAGCCAAAGCGCGCGAAGCTGCTGCAATACGCCGCGCGGATTTGGGGTCTATCCAGCGGCAGCGAGGATGAACGCATTAACGCGGCCATCGCCAAAACCCGCGAGTTCTTCGAGCAGATGGGCGTGCCCACCTACCTGCGCGACTACGGCATCGGCGCCGACGCCGTGCCGGCCCTGCTGGCGCAACTGGAACGGCACAAAATGATCGCGCTGGGCGAGCACCAGGATATTGACCTGGCTGCCAGCCGGCGGATTCTGGAACTGAGCGTGGCGGCCTGAACAACGTGCCAGCCGCGATCCTCGCTACTGCGCCGTGAAATAAATGTCGCCATACCAGGCCGTGGCGCTCTGACCGCTGTTGTCGGTATCGGTCATCAGGGCCACGGCGTCAATCTGCGCGATCTCCTCGCCGAACAGTTGCCGGAAATCGGCGCGGATATCGCGCTTCTCGCTGACCCACTGGCCGGCGTCCTGGGTCCCTGATCGGAGCGCCATCACCCGGGCGTTGCTGGTGAACGCATTGTGCCAGGTCGCGCCCACCGGCTGATGGCTGGACCAGACGTAGACCAGCGAGCGGGTTTTCCAGAACGCCGCGCCGCCCGATACGACCACGTACACCCGCGCCGGATAATCGTCGCCGGTTTTGGTGCGCTCGTCCACGCCGCTCAGCACCCGGTCCACCCGCCACGACCAGTGCAGCCAGGGCGTGCGCTGCAAATCCACCTGGATTTCCCGGTACAGGCCGGAAGCCGCGCCCCGGCTGTCGGCAAACAGCGCCCGCCGCCCGCTCTTCTCATCGAAGGTGTAGCGGGTTTCACCCTGAAACGCCTTGGTTTGCCACTCCTTCAGATCGCCGGCGGAGAAGCGCCCGATCATCAGTTCACCATCCGCCGCGCCCGCCACGGTCGAAACCGCCAGCAACGCCCCGCCCAGCCACGTCCCAAGTTTCATCGTGTTTCCTCCGCCGGCTCGAACAGCCGGTCCAGCAAGTCTGCGTCATCGAAATGCCGGCGGCCCACGAAGGCAATCGCGTGTCGGCCCCGCTCGCGCATGGCGCCGGGCGAAGGTACGCCCATTGGCCACAGCAGCCAGCGCTCGGCCCGTTCGCTGCCGGCCACCAACCCATCCGGCCCAAACAGGCTGCGTGGCGGGCTGTTTTCCGCCGGCACGGCGTAAAGCGCCGCATACTCCCGCACATCCAGCGCCGTCGCCGCGCCCGGACGGTCGGCGTAGACCCGTTGCAGATAATGACTGCCGGACGCCAGCCGGATCACGATGCGCTCGCCCTTCCCCACCGCTGGCGCTGGTTGCGGAACCAGCGGCGGTTCGGCCCAGTCTGCTGTCTCCGCGCGCAGGCGCAAGGCCGGCCCTGGAAACAGCAGGTGATAGCAACCACAGGCGTGAATGCTGTCGTACAGTAGAACCTGTCCCGACCGATCCAGCGTCACCCGCCACAGCACCCCGTCCAGCGGTCCGCCCAGCAGGTCAAACGCGCCGGTTCGGGGCCGGGCGGCGAACCAGATCAGATAGTTCAGTTGCAACAGCGGCTCGCCCCGCCGGCGGGTATGAGACAGATAGCGGTAAACCACCGGGGCGGCGACATCAACCGTCGGTACACCTTCCGCCCGCCAATAAGGAGCACCGGGCCGGTCATCGGCGGTAGCAACATCCA
>CALMNY010000186.1 GCA_937872125.1 uncultured Candidatus Competibacteraceae bacterium
GCGCGCTTGAAGGTGTTGTTGATGCGCGCGACCACCGCCGGGACCGAGTCCACCGGATACAGCGACTGGTCGGGATACATCGCCATGTAGGTGTTGTTGTCGGCGGCGACCTGCCAGCCGGACAGGTAGATGGCCTTGACGCCGGCCTTGGCCTGCTGCATCGCCTGGCCGCCGGTCAGCGCGCCCAGGCAGTTGACGTAGGGCGTGGTGGTGATCAGCTCCCACAGCTTCTCGGCGCCCCGCTGCGCCAGGCTGTATTCGACCGGCATGTTGCCGCGCAGCCGCACGACATCCTCGGCGGTGTAGCCGCGCTTGATGCCTTTCCAGCGGGGATTCTCGGCCCAGTCTTTTTTCAGTTGTTCAACGCTTAGAAACGCCATTTTTCCTGTCCTCTATGGAGGTTTGCGGGGTTGGTGGTCGAAACCTTGATTAATATTTATGATCGAAAAGCCCTTCCTGTTTAGTCGCTAAAATGAAGGGCGGATCGAAAATTTCAGCTATCTTAATGTGGCTATGCAATATTTTACAAGATGGTTACGATGACTCGCGCCAAGCTGTCGAATCCTTATGATTTTTCTCACTGGCAGGAACCTTTGCCATGGCCTCAGACCCCGCAGGACCTCCCGCTTTAATCGCTGATATTGGCGGCACCAACGCCCGTTTTGCCTTGGTAGACTCCGATAAGCGCATCAGCGCCGAACGGGTTCTGAGTTGCATGGATTATCCCGATCTGGTTCAGGCCGCCGCCGCCTATTTGCGCGACACGCCCGGCCTGCGTCCGCGCCGCGCCGCCGTTGCGGTCGCTACGCCGATCACCGGCGACTGGATAGATCTGACTAACAATCACTGGTCATTTTCCAGAGAAGCCGCGCAACAGGCGCTGGGACTGGACCAGTTGCTGATTCTCAACGACTTCACCGCACTGGCGCGGGCGTTGCCCTTGCTGGGGCCGGACGAACGCCGGGCGGTCGGCGGCGGAACCGCCGTAGCGGAAACGCCCATCGGTCTGATTGGTCCCGGCACCGGCCTGGGGGTGTCGGGGCTGGTGTGGTCGGGCCGCCGCTGGATTCCTCTGGAGACCGAAGGCGGCCATGTCACCTTTTCCGCCTGCGACGAACGGGAATGGGCGGTCAGCCGGATCATCCAGCAGCGCTTCGGTCACGTGTCGCCGGAGCGGTTGCTGTCCGGGCCAGGGCTGGTAAACCTTTACCACGCCCTCGCTCAGGTGGAAGGCTGGTCGGCGGAGAATCTGCAAGCCGCCGAAATCACTGAATACGCCCTGTCGGAAAGCTGTTGGCACTGCCTGGAGGTGGTGGAGATGTTCTGCGGAATGCTGGGTACGGCGGCGGGCAATCTGGCGATTACCCTGGGCGCGCGGGGCGGGGTTTACCTCGGCGGCGGCATCGTGCCGCGTCTGGGCGAGTTTTTCGTCCGTTCGCCGTTTCGCGCCCGGTTTGAAACCAAGGGCCGGTTCAGCGGCTATCTGGCGGCGATTCCGACCTGGGTGATCATCGCCACCCACCCGGCGTTGCGCGGCGCAGCGGCGGCGCTGGATTGAACCCATCGGGGCAAAGTTACCTATACTGCTCATTCAACAACTAAACCTAACAGGGAGAATTCATCCATGCGAGCTGTTTCCCCGTTCACCTTGGGTGCGGCGCTGGCCGCTGGCATCGCCCTAGCTCCCCACCCATCCGGCGCCGCGTCAGCGGATGTCCCACCGGAAGTCGTCGCCAGCCGGGAAGTTGTGCAAAAGTTCAGCGCAACGCTGAAAGAGGCTCTGCAACAGGCCGTCCAGAGCGGCGGCCCGGTTAACGGCATCACGGTCTGTCACGACCAGGCCGGTCAGATCGCCACCGACCTGAGCCAACAACTGGGGATGCTGGTCGGGCGGACCAGTCTCAAGGTCCGCAATCCGGCCAACGCGGCCGACAACTGGGAACTGGCGGTGCTCAAGCAGTTCGAGGCGCGCAAGGCCCAGGGCGAGCCGGCGGACAAGCTGGAGTTTTTTGACGTGATTGACGATGACCAGGGTAAGAAAACCTTCCGCTATATGAAAGCCATTCCCACCGGCGCGCTGTGCCTGAACTGCCACGGCGAGAACATAAGCCCCGAGGTGGACGCCAAACTGAAGGGACTGTACCCGAATGACCAAGCGCGCGGCTTCAAGGAAGGCGATCTGCGCGGCGCGTTCACTCTCGCCAAACCGGTGCAATGAGGAGGCTGCATGGACTGGGACGCGCGTTTGACCGTCGCCACGATCATCGAACGGGATGGACGATTCCTGATCGTGGAGGAATATGCCGACGGCGAGGAACTGGTCTACAACCAGCCGGCCGGCCACCTGGACGCCCATGAAACGCTGGCGGCGGCGGCGATTCGGGAAACCCTGGAGGAAACCGCCTGGGAAGTGCAGGTGGACGCCATCGTCGGCCTGTACTACTGGACTCATCCGCAGGGCCACACCTTCATCCGCACCTGCTTCGCCGGCCAGGCTCTGCAGCATCACCCCGACCAGCCGCTGGATCACGGTATCGAGCGCGCGTTGTGGCTGACCCGCGATGAAATCGCCGCGCTGGGACCAAAGCTGCGCAGCCCGATGGTG
Source organism: uncultured Candidatus Competibacteraceae bacterium (assembly GCA_937872125.1). Lineage (GTDB taxonomy): Bacteria > Pseudomonadota > Gammaproteobacteria > Competibacterales > Competibacteraceae > Contendibacter. Next base: position 2,606 of record CALMNY010000186.1, read on the forward strand.
TTGCGTTGTGTGGATGATTATCTGGCGGGCCAGCGCTATCCGCTGGAGTTGTTCAGCTATCTGTGAACCGGCGAAAGGCGAAAGGGATACAGGGGGATCAACGCTCTACTCCCTATCGCCTTACTCCCTGCTGGCCCCCCGGTTACGCTTTGGTGCGGCGGCTCACCATAAAGATCGCGCTGCCCTCCACCACCACCTTGTCGGCGACGGTGCAGATCGTGCTCATAATGACCCGCCGCCGCTCCGCATTGATCTCCTGGATGGTGCAGGTCGCGGTTACAGTGTCGCCAATCCGCACTGGCGCCTTGAATCGTAACTGCTGATCCACATAGATGCAGCCCGGACCCGGCAGGCGGGTGCCTGCTACACAGGAAATCAGGCCAGCGCAGAACATGCCATGGGCGATGCGGCCCTTGAACTGGGTCTGCGCCGCAAACACCTCGTTGCAATGCACCGGGTTGTTGTCGCCAGTCAGCCCGGCAAACATCACGACATCGGTCTCGGTCACAGTCTTGGCGTGCGAGGCGCTCATCCCGACCTTCAGGTCCTCCAAATAGTAGCCGTGGATGCTGTCGTTATAGCCTTCATGGGTGGAATACATACACTTCTCCGGTTGATGGGGGGTTCTCGCACATCTTACCCGACTGCATAGACTGATAGCCAAGATGCATGAACACAACAGTGGGAAATCGCGGGCGTGGTTCCCGCCGGTAGCCAATAAATCCATTGCATCAGTAGGGGGGACTAAATACCATAGTTCACTAGGGTTTAGCGACTTTCCAAAACACAGGCTCTCTCAAAGCGAAGGTGAACGATGAAAATTCTAGTCGCCGTAAAACGGGTCGTTGACTACAACGTCAAGGTTCGGGCGAAAGCAGACGGGACCGGCGTGGAAACCGCCAACGTCAAGATGTCCATGAATCCCTTCGACGAAATCGCCGTCGAAGAAGCCGTTCGTCTGCAAGAAGCGGGCAAGGCGAAGGAAATCGTGGCGGTATCGCTGGGGGTGGCCGCCTGCCAGGACACTCTCCGCACCGCGCTGGCGATGGGCGCCGACCGGGGCGTGCTGGTCGAAACCGACGCCGAACTGCAACCGCTGGCGGTCGCCAAGCTGCTCAAGGCGGTGGTCGAGAAGGAAAAGCCTGACCTGGTCATCCTGGGCAAACAGGCGATTGACGACGACTTCAACCAGACCGGCCAGATGCTGGCCGCGCTGCTGGGCTGGCCGCAGGGCACCTTCGCCTCCAAGGTCGAGGTTGGCGCCGGAACGGTCAACGTCACCCGCGAGATTGACGGCGGTCTGGAAACCGTGGCGCTAAAGCTGCCGGCGCTGGTCACCACGGACCTGCGCCTGAACGAGCCGCGCTTCGTCAAGCTGCCCAACATCATGAAAGCCAAGAAGAAACCGCTGGACGTGCTCAAGCCCGCCGATCTGGGCGTAGACATCGCGCCGCGCCTGGTCACGCTCAGCGTGCAGGAACCGCCCAAGCGCCAGGCCGGCATCAAGGTGGATTCCGTCGCCACCCTGGTTGACAAGCTGCACAAAGAAGCCCACGTCCTCTAACGCTTGCGGGAACTGAATCATGAGCATCCTGGTTATTGCCGAACACGATAACGCCGCGCTCAAGGCGGCGACTCTCAATACCGTCGCCGCTGCCTCCCGGATCGGCGACGACATCGCCGTGCTGGTGGCCGGCCACAACTGCGGCGCGGTCGCGCAGGCCGCCGCCCAGGTCGCGGGCGTCAAGAAAGTGCTGGTCGCCGACGCCCCGCACTACGCCAACCAACTGGCCGAAAACATGGCGGCGCTGGTGGTCAGCCTGGCCGGCGGCTACAGCCACATCCTGGCTCCCGCTACCGCCGCCGGCAAGAACACGCTGCCGCGCGTCGCGGCGCTGCTGGATGTGGCGCAGTTGTCTGACGTGATCAAGGTCGAAAGCCCCGATACCTTCGTGCGGCCGATCTACGCCGGCAACGTGCTGGCCACCGTGCAGTCCAGCGACAAGGTCAAGGTCATGACCGTGCGTGGCACCGCTTTCCCGGCGGCGGCGGCTACCGGCGGTTCCGCCAGCGTCGAAGCCGTCGCGGTGGCGGCGGATGCCGGCGTGTCCAGCTT
>CALMNY010000187.1 GCA_937872125.1 uncultured Candidatus Competibacteraceae bacterium
AAGGCCACCATCGCCACAAGAAGCAGACCGGCGGCGCTGGCCAGTTCGGCGAAGTGTTCATGCGCATCGAACCGCTGCCGCGCGACGCCGGCTTTGAATTCGTCAGCGCGGTGGTCGGCGGCACCATTCCGACCTCCTTCCTGCCTGCGGTGGAAAAGGGCGTCCGCGAGGCGTTGCAGGAAGGGGCGATCGCCGGCTATCCGATGCAGGACGTGCGCGCTATCGCCTACGACGGCAAGTATCATCCGGTCGATTCCAAGGAAATCGCTTTCGTCACCGCCGGCCGCGAAGCCTTTCTGGACGCGGTCAGCAAGGCCAAGCCCATCGTGCTGGAGCCCATCGTCAATCTGGAAGTGCGCGCGCCGGGCGACTGCGTTGGCACAATTACCGGCGATCTGTCCAGCCGGCGCGGGCGCATCGCCGGCACCGACGCCGGGCCACGCGGCATCAGCATCATTAACGCCCAAGTGCCGCTGGCGGAGTTGGAAGGCTATGAGTCGCAGTTGAAGTCCATGACCGCCGGTCTCGGTTCGTACAGCGTCGAACTGAGCCATTACGACCCGGTGCCGGCGGACATCCAGCAAAAACTGCACACTGCTTACAAGAAGCAGCAGGAGAGCTAAACCCTCCAACCTGGCTGTAGGGCTTGCGGGTGGTGTCAACCGCTCCCCTACAGCCAGATCCGATTTCGGGGTGGATAACGCCCTAAAATCTTACTATCATACTAGGTTAAAAGGCTCGTATAATAATTTCAGGCTGATTCTGGATTTTTTCGAAATATATTGTATAAATTATCGTTATGATTTATAAGAAATGCACAAGATTTTAACCCATCAGTTAGCATCCACCGAGGTGAATCATGCGCCACACGATCCGCCGCATCCGAAATCTTGCTCTCTACCTGCCGCCGGTCCTGCTGCTCACGACTGCCGGCGCCCTGCTGTTGGGTCTGCTGTATTATCCCACGCCCTCGTCCTCCACGACTGGCGGACGTCAAGCCATTATGGTTATGGATGAAAATCACTGGCGTGCCGAGGACCTGGTTGCAATCTTGCTGGCGGATGCCATGCGCCAGATGCAGGCAGAACAGGAAACCCGGACCCGAACCCGAACCCTGATCTACCAGTACGAAACCAACCCCCACCGGGCCGAAGAGCCGGCTATGCTGTGGATAGCGCCGCCAGTGATCGTAAACGGTCATGCAGCCGACCGCCCGGTATTGATTTATCTATGAATTCTGCGGCAGGAAAAACCATACGCTGATCGCAGGAACCGGCTTGCCAGCGATGATCCGCAAACCATCGCCCGCCAGTCGGCTCCTGTACTCTCTATCAACCTGCTTGCACCAGCGCCAGCGCCAGACAGGCCGCCACCCCCGATGTCAGCACCCGCCGCAACTGGCCATACCACGCCGGCAGCCAGCCCAGCGCCACCGCCCGCCGATCCATCCAGTATTGTGCGGCAAAACCGAGCAGTAGCAGCGCCACGCCATACGCGTGCGGCAACAGCAGCGTCACCCAGGCCAGCAGCGCCGGAATGACGCTCCAGCCCATCGCCTGCCATAACCGACCTGTATCGGTTTCGCGTAGAGCCGCGCCCCAGTGAATCGCGCCCACGAAGCTGAGAATGACGGCGGCGTAGCTATGCAACACCGCCCAGGCCGGTTCCCGCCAAGCGGGCCATCCCAGCCACAGCACCACGACAGGCGCAATAAAAGGAATCAGTCCGGTCCCGCCCAGCCACAACGCCGCAGCCGGCATCGTGGTCGCCATCGCGTCCGAACCCTTTGGGGAAGTCATCACAGCCATCAGATCTCTCCCTCACAGTAATTTCTCAATCGCTTCAACCAGGCGTGGATCGTCCGGTCGAACCTGGGACGGAAACCGGATTGGCCGGACAATCGCCAGCCAGCACCGTGCGCAGCAATAATACTCAGCGTAAACAACCCGCAGAGAACCCGTAACATCAGTACCACCTCACCCTTTGGGGGTTTTATTCCAAGGAAGCTTGTTCTTTTGTACAATTATGGTATAGATTATAGCCAGTAAATTTTGCGATAAAAAGCATTTTTATCTATTTTGTCTAACTATTGCCCGCAGTTCGAGACGCGGAGAATGTTGATGAGCAAGGCACCCCACGACCACCATGGTCTACCCAGCGAAGGATTGGTTCCGATCCGCACCGTATCCAGCCTGACCGGCGTCAACTCGGTGACGCCGCGCGCCTGGGAGCGTCGCTATGATCTGATCAAACCGGTGCGCACCCCCAAGGGCCACCGCCTGTACACCATGGCGGACGTGGACCTGATCCACCAGGTCATGACCCTGCTGGATAACGGCATGTCCATCGGCCAGGTGCGGCGCGTGCTGGAAGCCAAACCGGCGCCCCCCGAACCGGAGGGGGAGTCCCAGCTCGCTGTCAGTCCCTGGCTGACCTATCAAGACCGGCTGTTGCAAGCCATTACCGCCTTCGACGAGCAGGCGCTACATGCACTCTACAACGAAGTGCTGTCACTCTATCCGGTGGACATCGTCACCAGCCGGCTGATCGTACCGTTGCTGCGGGAACTGGGCGAGCGCTGGGCCGAGGGTCAGGGCAGCATCGCCGAGGAGCATTTTTTCAGTGTATTCCTGCGCAATGAACTGGGCGCCCGCTTTCACCATCTCAACCGCGACCGGCGGGGACCGAGGCTGCTGGCAGCCTGCCTGCCCGGCGAACAACATGAAGTCGGCTTGCTACTGTTCGCGCTGGCGGCGCTGGATCGGGATTATCAGGTGGTGTTGCTGGGGCCGAACACGCCGTTGCTGGAACTACCGCCCGTGGTCAAAAGAACCGCAATCCACGGCATTGTGCTGGCGGGATCGGCGGATCACACCGCCACAGTGCTCCAGCAGGAATTGCCCGCCCTCTGCCAGGCGGTCGCGCTACCGGTATTCGTCGGCGGGCGCGTTGTTAGCACCGATCGCCAGGCGATCACTGCTGCCGGCGCGATTCCGCTGGACAGCGAGTTGAACGCGGCGCTGCGTGGGATTGACGCGATACTGGCTCGCCGGTGATGTTGGCCCGCCATTGATCCTGAATTTCCATAACTTCTTCTTCCTCGGCGCCACCCTGAAATACATCGTTCCAGGCCACGTACAACAACGCCCCCAGATAAACCGGCAACGGCAACGCCAACACTTGGGCGGGAGTGGCAAAAAGTTCAAAAAACGGCAGCGCCACCAAAGCCAGCCCGGCCAGACCCAGCGTTGGGAACAACCAGGGATTGAGTTGCATCGCCAACATGCTGCGCCGCCAGCAGACCGACAGCGGCAGTTCGCGGAACAGATGCAGCGGGATCACAAACCAGGCCAGCAGCACCTGCAAAACCAACAGGGCGCTGCCCAGGACGCTGAGCTGCGTCCCCAGCACCGTGCTGGTGACGCCAAAATTCACCGGGGGCGGCGGTAGCGCACCCTGCGCAACCGCCGCAAGATCAACAGGCAACCACTGATCCTGCACCCAATAAGCGGCCAGATACCCTTGCAGCAACAACATGAACAGGAACAGGCTGGTTTTGACCAGCGCCTTAAAAGCGGTCCGATTGAACAGTTGCCGCGCGGCTGGCAACTTTTTGCGATTGGCGGCGCGGGCCAGCCCGCACGCCAGCGTCACTGTCAGGCTGAGCGGCAGGCC
>CALMNY010000188.1 GCA_937872125.1 uncultured Candidatus Competibacteraceae bacterium
TAAATTTCGCCGTTGATATATTCATGTTTGACTTCGCTGCATTCCTCGAAAGCCAGGTAATCTTGCACGGATAGCCAGCGGGGTTGGAGTTGCGCGGACATGGAGGGTCTCTCTTTCCGGGTTACCATCACTGCGTATGGTTCTTACGCAGACCTTGCTGATTATTTAATCGCTTGCCTCGGAGGTATAACGTATCGGGCGATAAATCAATCTCTTCATTCCAGGCAACAGCACCATGCACAACATGTGCTTTCATAAATAACCCATCTTCGGCTAGTGGCGCGAAGGCCGGGTAACTCAGATAGGGTTTCATATCGAACCACCGACGTTCGCCGGTGGCAAAATCAGCTTCAAGGCAAAAATCAGGGAAGGGCTTTACTCGAACCACATCAGGAGTCATGTTTCACCCCCTCAGCGCAAAGGATCAATCTTGAACGGCGTTTGACCGCTGGATGCCAAAATCCAGTCGGCCATCAGATCGTCACGATGCAATTCAATCCATGCCTGCACCAGTTTCATTTGGCGTCTGGGAAGATCGCCTTCCAATAGCTCACCTTCAGGAATGCCTAATACTGCTTTGAATTCACTGTACCGGACATGAATATGTGGCAAATGATGTTTCTCAGTGTCCAGAACATACATGGCAATTAGGATGCCATAAAACATGCTGATCGTAGGCATGAATTTCTCTAATTAAATTTGCTGATCCTAACCAAAATGGAATCAGAGCGCGATCCGTCGAATCGCCAGATTCTCCAGATCCTTGCGGCCCACGCCCATCTCGTGGGCGATGCCGATATAGCCCACCGCGTCCAGCTCCAGGCCGAACAGCCGGGCTGCCGCTGCGTCCGCCGTCACCAGATCGGTCGAGAGCAACAGCGACTTCATATTCGCGACATCCGCCGCCGACACCCCGCGCGGCCCGTGCCGCATCAGCACGTTGTAGGCATCCACCACGTTCAGATCAGGCTTGCGGTAGCTGGCGAAATCGGCGATGCACTGGTGCAGGTTGTTGGCGTGCCACTCGCCGCGATCCCAGACTACGCCCATCAGATTCTTCATCGCCACCGTCAACGTAGCCCCGCCGTGGCTCTTGAGCACCGGGACGTTGATGAACACATCGGCCTGCAACACCAGTTCGTGTTCCTTGGCTTCGTGCAGCCGGCGGCCCCTGGGCACCGCGACCGTTTGAAAATAGCCCTCGCTGTTGCCTGGCGCCACCTTGCCGCCAGCGTCCTTCACCGCCTGTTCGATGCCGCTGGTGCGGTAACTGTCGCGCCAGTTGTCGCAGGTGTGATCGAACACGTAAACCTCTTTAGCCCCGGCTTGCAGGCAGTGCTCGATGATGCGGCGAACCAGACGCGGATTGGTGTTGGCGGCCCGTTCCGGCGGCACGTTCCAGCCGATGTTGGGTTTGACCACCACAGTCTGGCCCTTCTTGACGAAGCGCCCCATTCCGCCCATGGCCTGAATGCCGCTGTCGAACAGCGCCTCCGGCTCGCCATTCTTGACCGCCGCCAGCGCAGGCGGGCCAGCGGCGACCTCCCCCGCGTGGAGCAGGCGGCTAACACCCCCCAGCGCCAAACCGGCGCCAGCCCACGCCCCCGCGCCGAGGGCTTTGAGTAGGGTTCTACGTTGCATGGCGAGATTCCTCCACAGGCAAGCCGAATGGTGATCTCCGGGTCGAAACCAACCCGGTGCTACGCGCTACCCCTCCTTGAGTCAAGGAGGGGAGTCATAACAACTAACTCAGAACCGGAAACGCCGCAGAATTGTGAGCGACGACAGCGCGCCGACCAGCTTGCGATCCGCTCCCACCACTGGCAGGCGCAGATACCCTTCCGACAGCAGTTTCAGGGCATCGAGCAACGGCGCTTCTGGATCAACCGTCGGGTGCGCGTTGGCGAAATCGCCGACCTTGCGGTGCAAATGCGGGATCAGGCGGTTGTCTACGTCGGCGGCGGTTTCCTTTTCGGCATCATCCGGCAACTGTGGTTCCGAGGGCAGCAGCAGCTTGGAGAAAGTGAACGAGGTGATGGTGCCAATAAACTCGCCCTGTTCATTAACTACCAGCAAATCCTGCATATGCTTGCTGACCATCAGGGCCAGCGCTTCCGCCAGCGGCGCCGTGTCGTAAACCGTCGTGGGCGAGGTTGCCATATAGTGTTTGCACTTCATTCTGGATTCTCCCGGTTGCGTGCCCCACGACAGCGCATTCGCGCGCCCTCGATGGGATGAAAATGGATGGCTCGCAACCACCGCCTTACCCGTGGTTGACCCCACACGGAATCAGATCCGGGAATGGCTGGATTCGCGAGGCTTCAATTTAAGGTATTATTAACCAAACACGCGCCTGCTGTTCCTTGGCGCCCCGAAAATTCATAGGGCGATTCCTGATCCCCTCGCTCGTCGTTCGGCTGCTAGCCGCCGGCGACCGCCCTACCCCGCGAATGGCTTTACCCCCCGCCATCCTGGAAGAAAAATCCATGACAGGGAGATTTTTTGTTAGGCTTTGCCGCCGCGACGGCGGTTAAGCCGCCCATGCGACGCCGGCCGCGCGTGGCCGGCGCTGAGTTCAGACAATCCGTGGAGACTTTTAATGACTGTGGCAAT
>CALMNY010000189.1 GCA_937872125.1 uncultured Candidatus Competibacteraceae bacterium
GCGGTCGGCCCATGTTCATGTCCCGGCTGGTGATGGCGGCGACCATGACCGCCAACTACGGCATCTACGGCCCGGCCTATGAAATGATGGAGCACGTCGCGGTCAAGCACGGCAGCGAGGAATACCTCGATTCCGAGAAATACCAGTTGCGCTATCGCAGCTTCCAGGATTTGGACGGGCCCAACAGCCTGCACGACTTTATCACCCTGGTGAACCGCATCCGCAAGCGCAATCCGGCTTTGCAGTCAAACGCCAATCTGTGCATTCATGGCATCGAGAACGAGCAGATCATCTGCTACAGCAAAGCGACCACCAATGGCGCCAACGTGATTCTAGTGGTGGTGAATCTGGATCCCAATTACACCCAGGCCGGCATGACCCAGTTGGATCTGGCGGCGCTGGGCGTAGACCCCCATCAGCCATTCCAGGTTCATGATCTGTTGACCGGCGCTCACTACCTGTGGAACGGGCCGCGCAACTACGTGGAACTGAACCCGCACCGGATGCCGGCGCACATCTTCCGCATCCGCCATCACCTGCACACCGAGCGGGATTTCGATACCTTTGACGGGTGAGGTCGCGTTACGAACTGAATCACTACCCCGGCGGGGTCATCATCCCGCTGGGAGATGGTGCGAATTGTCATCACTACCAACGAAGGATGTGCCGCGATGAAACAACCGAAAATTCTGGCGTTCGTAATGGCGGGTGGAGAAGGGTCGCGCCTGAGTCCCCTGACCGCGCAAAATTCCAAACCTTCGCTGCCGTTTGGCAGCCGCTATCGGATCGTGGACTTTGTGTTGAGCAATCTGCTCAACTCCGCGATTCAGTCCATCTATCTGCTGGTGCAGTACAAATCCCAGTCGCTGATCGAGCATGTGCGCAAGGCCTGGGTGGTGTCGCCGATGCGCAACGAGGAGTTCGTAACCGTGGTGCCGCCGCAGATGATGCGTGGCGGCGACTGGTTCATGGGCACCGCCGACGCGGTGTACCAGAATCTGAACCTGATTCAGTTGCACGATCCGGACCTGGTGCTGGTATTCGGCGCCGATCACGTCTACCGGATGGATCTCCAGCAAATGGTGGATTTTCACCGCGAGCGGGAAGCGGATGTCTCGGTGGCGGCGTTGCCGGTGCCCCTGGCGGACGCCACAGGGTTTGGTGTAATCGCCGCCGACAGCGATGGCCGGGTGCGCGAGTTCCAGGAAAAGCCCGCCAATCCGGCGCCGATGCCGGGTGATCCCACCCGCGCCTATGCCTCGATGGGGAATTATCTGTTTAACGCCAAAGTGCTGGTGGATGCGCTCAAGGCGGCCAACCAGCGGGGCGAGCATGACTTTGGCCAGAACGTGCTGCCACACTTGAAAGAAACCCATCGCCTGTTCGCCTACAACTTTGCCAGCAACAAGGTGCCAGGGACCAAGTCCTACGAGGAGCCGGCCTACTGGCGCGATGTCGGGACGCTGGACGCTTATTTCAGCGCCCATCAGGATCTGCTGGCGTGGCCGCCGCGCTTCGATGTGTTCAACCCGCAGTGGCGGATCTTTTCCAGTAACTATCAGGGGCCGGTGGCCCGCATGATCAACGCGCGGCTGGAGAACAGCGTGGTCGCCGCCGGTTCGCTGGTGCAGGGGGCTTCCATCCGCAACTCTATCATTCGCCGCGAAGTCCTGATCGAGGACGATGTGGAGATCGAGGATTGCATCATTCAGGACTATGTCCATATCAAGCGCGGCGCCCGGCTGCGGCAGGTGATTGTCGGCAATTACAACGTCATCGAGGCGGGTGCGCGCATCGGTTACGACCCTGAACTCGACCGGCGCCGTTATAGCGTCACCGCGGGCGGCATCACGGTCGTGGGGCCGGGCGAAGTGACGACGACTTTGCGGTCGTTTAGCGAGTGAGCCGGCGCTGAGGAGTTCCCCCGTCCCACCCTGGCGGCGGGGGAACAGTTCTCTACAACAATCAAAAGGGCAACTCGGCGACGCTGAAGTGAAACAGGCCAGCGCGCGGTGCTGGGTGGATGTGGTGAATCGGGACGGGCGCTCCGGTCAAAGAGTGGACAACTCGTGGACAACGGGCAAAGAGAAAGGGGCTAGGCTTGCGCCTAACCCCTTGTTTTATCTGGTGGGCCGTGTAGGACTCGAACCTACAACCAATTGATTAAGAGTCAACTGCTCTACCAAATTGAGCTAACGGCCCAAAAACGGATGCGAATAGAACCAAAAATCGTTCCGAAAAGCAAGCCTTGATTTGGGGTGGACGATGGGACTCGAACCCACGACGACCGGATCCACAATCCGGGGCTCTACCAACTGAGCTACGTCCACCATAAACAACTTCACATCAACCAGCCGGGAATCTGGCGCGCCCGGCAGGACTCGAACCTGCTACCCTCAGCTTAGAAGGCTGATGCTCTATCCACATGAGCTACGGGCGCGGTGTCATGAACCCAGAAGCCGCCTTGCCCGCGCCATGGTCGGGGTAGAGGGATTTGAACCCACGACCCCCTGCTCCCAAAGCAGGTGCGCTACCAGACTGCGCTATACCCCGTTTGCGAATGAATCGCTGCTGGCATCCCGCAATTCCATGCGGAATTGAGAATTGTATTTTTGAACGTAATCACCGTCAAGTCCGTTTTTTCAATCCCGCCGCCAGGTAGTGCCCTTGGGCGTATCCTCCAGCACGACCCCCCCCTCCTGCAACAAGTTGCGAATCCGATCTGCTTCCGCCCACTGCTTGGCCTTGCGGGCGGTGGCGCGCTCGGCGATCAGGGCTTCGATCTGCTCGGCGGTCAGCGCTGACGCTCCTTCACCACCCTCCCCACTGCCCCGCAAAAATGTTTCCGGATTGGTCTGTAACAGACCGAGCAGTTCACCCAGTTGCCGCAAGCTGGCCCCCAACCGCGCCGCCGCCGCTTCATCCTCGGTTCGCAGGCGATTAATCTCGCGCGCCAGATCAAACAGCACCGCCAAGGCTTCGGGCGTGTTGAAATCGTCGTCCATCGCCTGGGCGAATCGCTCGCGCCAACTCTCCTCGATGGGCGCTGCCCCCCTCGGTAACCCGCGCAGCGCCGTGTACAACCGGGTCAACGAGGATTTGGCGTGCTCCAGGTTTTCATCCGCGTAGTTCAGCGGCCCCCGGTAGTGGCTGGTCAGGATGAACAGCCGCACGACTTCCGGCGCGTAGCGTTGCAGCACTTCACGCACAGTAAAGAAGTTGCCCAGCGACTTGGACATCTTCTCTTCGTTCACCTGGACGAAGCCGTTGTGCATCCAGAGATTCACGCAACGCTGACCGCTGGCGGCTTCCGATTGGGCAATCTCGTTTTCGTGGTGAGGAAACTTCAGGTCCATGCCGCCGCCGTGGATGTCAAAGTGCTCGCCCAGGCAGCGAGTGGACATCGCCGAGCATTCGATATGCCAGCCGGGCCGGCCCGCGCCCCACGGCGACGGCCAACTTGGCTCGCCGGGCTTGGCGGCCTTCCACAGCACGAAGTCCAGCGGATCGGCCTTGGCTTCCTCGACCTCGACCCGCGCACCTGACCGCAAATCCTCCAGCTTCTTGTTGGCCAGTTGGCCGTAACGGTCGAAACGGCTCACGTCGTAATACACGTCGCCGCTGCCGCCCACGTAGGCATAGCCCTTGTCCAGCAGGGTCTGGATCAGGGCGATCATGTCCGCCATCGCTTCGGTAGCGCGCGGCTCGTGAGTCGGCGGCAAAATATCCAGCGCGGCCAGATCCTCATTCATGGCCTGAATGAAGCGCGCGGTGAGTTCCCGGAAATCCTCACCCTTCTCCTGGGCGCGGCGGATGATCTTGTCGTCAATGTCGGTGATATTGCGCACGTAGGTCACGGCGTAACCCTGGGCGCGCAGCCAGCGCAACACCGTGTCGAACACCACCATGACCCGTGCGTGGCCGACATGGCAGTAGTCGTAAACCGTCATGCCGCAGACGTACATCTTCACCGTGCCCGGTTCAATGGGCTGGAATTGTTCTTTCTGGCGGGTCAAGCTGTTAAAAATCCGCAACATACACGTTTTCTCAGGGCAATGGGCAGGCCGCGATGTAGAGTGGATGAGGCAACGCTAGCTGACTTGAATGCAGGCTTGCAGGCGGCGGCGGACCCGTTCGGGAGCCATCAGATCAAGCACCCGGGCCAGCTCCGGGCCGTGGGTTTCGCCGGTCAGCGCGGCCCGCAGCGGCATGAACAGGTGTTTGCCCTTCAAGCCGGTGCGCCGCTTCAAATCCTCGACCAGCCGCGGATAGGCGGCGCCGTGTTGGGCGTAAGCGGCCAAGGCGTGGGTGAAAAATGCCGATCCGGCCGCCACAATCACCGCCCGACTCTCCGCGCTCAGAGTCAAGTCTGCGTTGAACAGGCGTTCCGCCCAAAATGCGGCGTCGGCGGGAAAGCGGATATTGGGCCGAACCGTGGCGATAAAATCATCCCGGCTATCGGGCGCTACGTACTGAGGAACCGTGGTTCCCATCCAGAGCCACAGCCGATCCGGGTCCATACGCCGCACCGCCTCGCTTTGCCAGTGCAGTAACTGCGCTGCATCGTAGCGAGCCGAAGCGCGACCCAGATGCTCCAGCGCGAACCCGGCGGCCAGTTCCGCCGGCTCCAGCCATTCGTCCCGGTCGTAGACATGGCCGAGTCGCGCCAGATAATTCAGCAGCGCCTCCGGCAAATAACCAGCGGCTCGCAACTCGCGCAGGCTCAGATCGCCCTCGCGCTTGGACAGTGGTCCGCCATCAGCCCCGATGATCAGCGCCAGATGGCCATATTCCGGCGCGGGCAGTTCCAGCGCCTCCAGCAACAGCAACTGGCGCGGGGTGTTCGCCAGATGGTCTTCGCCGCGCAGCACGTGGGTAATCCCCATCAGCGCATCGTCTACAGCGTTGGCGAAAAAGAACTGCGGCGTACCATCGGCCCGGCGAATGACGAAATCGCCGATGTCGTCGCTGGCAAAGCGTTGCAGGCCGCGCACCCGGTCGGTAAATTCCACCGTTCGCCCTGCGGGCACCCGGAAGCGCAGGGTCGGCTGCAAGCCCCGCTCCAGTCGCGCGCACCGTTCAGCCTCGCTCAACCGGGCGCACGTGCCGGCATAGCGCGGTGGCCGGCCAGCCGATAACTGCGCCTTGCGGCTCAACGCCAGTTCCGCCGGCGTGCAGAAACAAGGATAGGCTTGTCCCGTCGTTTCCAGCCGCTGGTAATAGTCGGCATAGATCGCGGCCCGTTCCGACTGGGCGTAAGGACCCCGCGCACCGCCGACCTCCGGCCCTTCCTGCCAGTCCAGGCCCAGCCAGTGCAAGTCTTCCAGCAGCGCCGCGACGTATTCGGGACGGCTGCGCTCCCGGTCGGTATCCTCGATCCGCAGCAGAAACTGGCCGCCCCAGCGCCGGGCCAGCAGCGCGTTGAACAGCGCAGTGCGGACGTTGCCCAGGTGCAAATAGCCGGTAGGACTGGGGGCGAAGCGCGTTTTGAGAGTTTCGGTGGTCATAGGCAGGGCATGGTAACGGAAAGCATTCGCGCCCGCCAAATCTGGCGGCGCGCGTTGCTGCTGGTTATCATGCTTTCGTCATTTCATCACCAAGCGACTCCCTATGATGCGTAAAACAACCTTGTTACTTGCTGCAACCCTTTTGGGTTGGGCCAGCGCCAATGCCCTGGCCGGAACTCAGGTTCGGCTGGACACCAGCCTCGGCCCCATCACCCTGGAACTGGCCGACGACAAAGCGCCCAAGACCGTCGAAAACTTCCTCGTCTACGCGCGGGAAGGGTTCTACAACGGCACGATCTTTCACCGGGTCATTGACGGCTTCATGATCCAGGGCGGCGGCTTTACGACCGACTTCCAGCAAAAGCCGACCCGTGCGCCGGTCAAGAACGAAGCCGACAACGGCCTGAAAAACCTGCGCGGCACGATTGCCATGGCCCGCACCGGCGATCCCCAGTCCGCCACTGCCCAGTTCTTCATCAATGTCAAGGACAATCCGGCGCTGGATTATCGGGCGCCCGACCCCCAGGGTTGGGGTTATGCGGTATTTGGCCAGGTCATCGGCGGCATGGAAGTCGTGGACAAAATCCGCCAGACCCCCACCGGCGCTGGCGGGCCGGGCAACCGATTCCGCGACGTGCCCACCACACCGGTGATCATTCAGTCCGTCGCCGTATTGCCTGCCGCTGCTCCTGCCTCGCCGGCTCCCGCCACCGAAAAGAAATCTGCACCATGATCAAACTGCACACCACCCTCGGCGTCATCACGCTCGAACTCGACCACGCCCGTGCGCCGGCCACCGCCGCCAATTTCCTGCAATATGCCCGGGACGGTTTCTACGAAGGCACTCTGTTCCACCGGGTGATCCCCAATTTCATGATCCAGGGCGGTGGCCTCAACCCGGACATGAATCAGAAACCAGGCCGCTCGCCCGTTCGTAACGAAGCCGATAATGGCCTGAAAAACCGAACGGGAACCGTGGCCATGGCGCGCACGGCCGACCCCCACTCTGCCACTTCGCAATTCTTCATCAACCTGAAGGACAACGATTTTCTCGATCATCGCGGCCCGACCAGCCAGGGTTGGGGCTACTGCGTGTTCGGCCAGGTCGCAGACGGCATGGACGTAGTCACAGCCATCGCCAAATGCGCGACGACTTCCCGGCGTGGCCATCAGGACGTACCGGTTGAGAACGTCGTCATCGAGAAAACCGAAGTGATCGACGAATAGCCTCATGGTCACGTTGTTCATCTCCGATTTGCATCTGGAACCGACGCGGCCTGCGATCACCGCCCTGTTTCTGGATTTCCTGGAACGGCGGGCGCAGCAGGCCCAGGCGTTGTACATCCTGGGCGATCTGTTCGAGGCGTGGATCGGCGATGACGACGACGCGGAACCTGGCCGAACGGTTGCGGCGGCCTTGCGCAAGCTGACCGACCAGGAGGTTCCCACGTACTTTCTGCACGGCAATCGCGACTTCCTGCTCGGCGAACGGTTCGCCGCCGCCACCGGGATTCAGTTGCTGCCGGAAAACGTGGTGATTAACCTGGCGGGCGAGCGGGTGCTGCTGCTGCATGGCGACACTCTGTGCACCGACGATGTCGAATATCAGGCGTTTCGCGCCCAGGTCCGCGATCCCGCCTGGCGGGCGCGCACCCTGGCCCTGCCACTGGCGCAACGACGGGCGCTGGCCGGTCAGTTACGGGAAACCAGCCGGCAGGCTGCCCAACAGAAAGCCGCCGACATCATGGACGTTCACCCATCCGCCGTGGATCAGGCGCTGCGTGCGCATGGCGTTCGCTGCCTGATCCACGGCCATACCCATCGCCCAGCCATCCATCGCTGGACGCTTGATGGCCAACCGGCACAGCGGGCGGTGCTGGGCGACTGGTATGATCAGGGTAGTGTTCTGGTTTGCGACGCCTTGGGCTGGCGGCTGGAACCTTTCCCGTCGCCCGGCGCGTGAGGCCATGATCCTGCTCTGCTCTTCCCGGCGTCACTCATGTTGCCTCGATCCGCCGGGTACATTCGCCGCCCTGATGGACGTGTACGAGCGCAACTACATCCAGATCCGCCGACTGTTGCCGGTCATGCCGCCAGCCGGTGCAGGGTGCGTATCACAGATAGCCGGCGGCCTGGATTTGCATTTGTACATCATCGAGCGCTGCCGCTATACCAGCGAACTGATCCTGACGTACCAATTCGGTCAGAACGACAGTGCGCTCATCGCCGAGCCTAACCTGCGAATTCGGGTCTATCACGATGCCCGCCAGGCTGAAGCCGCCGCCGCGCATTTGCGTCACTATCCCGCTTTCGCCGTTAATACCCTCGCCAACCACTGGGCTGATAGCGCTTCGCTGCTCACTCGTTGGCGGATCAACCGTTTTCTTTACAAATGGCTCGGCTACTGCCTGCGCCAGGGCCATGGTTTCGCAACCCGCACCGACCGTCCGGCTTAAAGCCTCCGTGGAGAACTCAGGAAAAATTTTGGGTTTATCCCCCTGATTAGTTGACTAAGTTAATCAGTTAATATAGTTTCCTTACGCAATAGTCAGGAATTGACTGCCCAAAAACTCCACCTGCGAGGGTAATACCATGAGACTGTCCACCAAGGGCCGCTATGCGGTAACCGCCATGATGCACCTTGCCATTCACGACCGTTATGGTCCTGTGACGTTGGCCGAAATCTCCCAGTGCCAGGGCATTTCGCTGTCCTATCTGGAGCAACTGTTTGCCAAGTTGCGCAAGCGCGCCCTGGTCGAAGGCGTTCGTGGACCCGGCGGCGGCTATCGGTTGTCGCGCTCACCGGATCAGGTCACGGTCGCCGACATCATCAGCGCCGTGGATGAACGGCTGGACGCCACCCGCTGCTGCGGCAACGAAAATTGCCAGGGCGGTCGGCGCTGTCTGACCCACGAGTTGTGGACCGATCTCAGCCGCCAGATTTTCACCTTCCTGGAAGGCATCACCCTGGCGCAGTTCGTTGAACGCCCGGCGGTCTGCGAGGTAGTGCACCGCCAGAACAACCGGCGGCGCGACCGTTCCTCCGAACGCTTCATTGCCCCTGCTTTGATGTAGGCGTTCGGCTTGTTTCCGCCCTGCCGTGATGGAATGGCCCATCTATCTGGATTACGCGGCGACCACGCCGGTAGACCCGCGGGTCGTCGCGATCCTGAATCAGCATCTCGGCCGGAACGACATCTTCGGCAACCCCTCCTCAAGCACCCACACCCTGGGAGCGACGGCCGCCAAGGCTGTTGAAACCGCTCGCGCACACGTCGCCGCCTTGCTCAACGCCGATCCGCGCGAAATCATCTGGACTTCCGGCGCTACTGAAGCCAACAACCTCGCGTTGTTTGGCGTCCTGCGCGCTGACGCCCGCAAAGGCCGGCATCTGATCACCAGCCAAACCGAGCACAAAGCGGTGCTCGATGTGTGCCGCCGGCTGGAGCGGGAAGGGTGCGCGGTCACCTATCTCGCCCCAGCGTCGGATGGGCTGATTGCGCCGGAGCAGGTCGAGGCGGCGCTGCGACCCGACACCGTGCTGGCGTCACTGATGCACGTCAACAACGAAACCGGCGTAGTCCAGGACTTGGCCGCCATCAGCGCCATCACCCGGTCACGCGGCGTTCTGCTGCACGTAGACGCCGCTCAGGGCGCCGGCAAGCTGCCGCTCGATTTGCAAGCGCTGCCGGTGGATTTGGTCAGCCTGAGCGCGCACAAGCTGTACGGCCCCAAGG
>CALMNY010000190.1 GCA_937872125.1 uncultured Candidatus Competibacteraceae bacterium
CCATCGTCGGTGCGGCGGGGTTGTTGCCCACCCTGGCGGCGGCGCGGGCCGGCAAACGGGTATTGCTGGCCAACAAGGAAGCTCTGGTCATGGCCGGGCCGCTGTTCATGGCGGCGATTCGCCAACAGGGCGCGGAATTGCTGCCGATTGACAGCGAACACAATGCAGTGTTTCAGTGCCTGCCGCCGGCGTTCGCCGCTGAAGGGCTGGAGGCGGTGGGTGTCCGGCGCATCCTGCTGACCGGTTCCGGCGGGCCATTTCGCACGACGCCGCTGGACCAGTTGCCGAACGTCACCCCGGATCAGGCCTGCGCCCATCCCAACTGGCGCATGGGGCGAAAAATCTCGGTGGATTCCGCCACCATGATGAACAAGGGGCTGGAAGTGATCGAGGCCCATTGGCTGTTCGCCGCGTCGCCCGAACGGATCGAGGTGGTGATTCATCCGCAAAGCGTGATTCATTCGATGGTGGAATACGAAGACGGCTCGGTGCTGGCGCAACTGGGCCACCCCGACATGCGCACCCCCATCGCCCACGCGCTGGCCTGGCCGCGCCGGCTGGCGTCGGGTGTCGCGTTTCTCGATTTCACCCGTCTGGGGCCGCTGGAATTCCAGGCGCCGGATATTGCCCGGTTTCCCTGTTTGCGACTGGCCTTCGCCGCGCTGAACGCGGGCGGAACCGCGCCGGCTATTCTGAACGCGGCTAATGAAGTCGCCGTGCAAGCGTTCCTCGATCAACAGATTCGCTATACCGACATCGCCGCCGTGGTGGAACGGACTTTGGAACGGGTTCCGACGCGCGGGGTCAATACGCTGGCGACAATCCTCGCCGACGACGCCCAGGCGCGCGCCGTGGCGGGGGACATTATTGCCGCGCGCATGGCGGGGAGATGAGAGGAGTAGCAGTCCGTTGATTTCGTTACTGGCTTTTATTGTGACTCTGGGCGTGTTGATCACCGTCCACGAATTCGGCCATTTCTGGGTGGCCCGCCGGCTGGGGGTCAAGGTGCTCCGGTTTTCCATCGGCTTTGGCAAGCCGTTGTGGCAACGGCGCGGCCGGGACGGAACCGAGTATGTAATCGCCGCCCTGCCGCTGGGCGGCTATGTGAAAATGCTGGACGAGCGTGAGGGTGAGGTTCCAGCCGCTGAACTGCCCTTGGCCTTCAACCGCCAGCCGGTCGGCTCGCGCATCGCCATCGTGCTGGCCGGGCCGCTTGGCAACTTCCTGTTCGCCATTCTGGCCTACAGCCTGATGTTCATGATCGGCGTGCCCGGCGTCAAGCCGGTGCTGGACGATCCCAAGCCGGCTTCGCTGGCGGCGGCGAGCGGCTTCCAGAAGGGTGATGTGATCGTCGCAGTGGATGGCAAGCCCACGCCGACTCTAAGCGCAGTCATGCTGGAACTGGTGGATCGCGCCATGAGCGACGAGGCGATCCAGGTCGAAGTGGTGGATGCCGACGAGCGGGCGCGGGTCCGGGTGCTGGATGCGCGCGACGTCGGCGAGTTGGGCGAAGCGGCGCAGGTGTTCGACCGGCTGGGCTTGCGGCCATGGCGGCCGGTGTTGCCGGCGGTGATCGGTCAGGTGACGCGCGACGGTGCGGCGGAGCGGGCCGGCCTGCAACCGGGTGACCGCATCCTGCTGGCCGCCGGCGAAGTGATGACGGACTGGGAACAGTGGCGCACGTTGATCCAGCGGCATCCAGGCCAGCCGTTCAGCGTGCGGATCGAACGCGGCGGCGCCGAGCAGACGCTCGAACTGACGCCCGACGCACGGGAAACCGAGCAGGGCGAACGGGTCGGCTTTATCGGCGCCATCGCCGAAGTGCCCGCTGACCTCGCTCAAAGCGTGCGGGTCGTGGTACGGTATGGGCCGCTGGATGCCGTGGGCGCGGCGCTGGGCAAAACCTGGGACATGTCGCTGCTGACGCTGCGGATGCTGGGCCGGATGCTGGTCGGCAGAGCCTCGCTGGACAATCTCAGCGGGCCGTTGACGATTGCGCAATTCGCCGGCCAGGCGGCCAGCGCCGGCGCCATGGCGTTTTTGTCGCTGCTGGCCCTGATCAGCCTCAGCCTGGGGGTTTTGAACCTGCTGCCGGTGCCGGTGTTGGACGGCGGGCATTTGCTGTATTACCTCATCGAGCTGGTCAAAGGGAGTCCGCTGTCTGACGCAGTGCAGAATTTCGGCCAGCGGGTGGGGCTTGCGGTCCTGGTGCTGTTGATGGGGCTGGCTCTGTTCAATGATTTCAACCGTCTGCTGGGATAGGACTGCCGACCCTGGCCTTGGGTGACTACGCATTTATGAACTTGTATCGCTCTCTGCTGTTTTCGCTGGGCTTGCTGGTCCTGAGCGCCCAGGCCCACGCCGCTGCGTTCGTCGTGCGCGATATCCAGGTTGAGGGTTTGCAACGGATCTCCGCCGGCACCGTGTTCAACTACCTCCCGGTGCAGGTGGGTGCGACGGTGTCGGAGAAGGATTACCCGGACATCATCCGCGCGCTGTTCAAAACCGGGTTCTTCACCGATGTGAACCTGGAGCGCAAGGGCGATGCGCTGGTGATCACCGTAACCGAGCGGCCCGCCATCGCCGAGGTCAAGATTACCGGCAACAGCGACATCAGCACCGACGATCTCAAAAAAGCCCTGACCGGTGTTGGCCTGGCCGAGGGCCGGGTGTTCGACCGGTCGCTGCTCGACAAGGTGGAGCAGGAATTGCTGCGGCAGTACTACAGCCGTGGCCGGTACGCGGTGCAGATCAAGAGCCAGGTGCAACCGCTGGAGCGCAACCGGGTCGCGGTTACCATTGAAATCTCGGAAGGGGCGGTGGCTAGCATCAGTCAGATCACGATTGTCGGCAACAAGGCGTTTACCGAAAAGGAGTTGCTGAACCAACTGCAATCGTCCACGCCCGGCTGGTTCTCCTTCTTCACCAAGGATGATCAGTATTCCAAGCAGAAACTGGGGGCCGACATCGAAACTCTGCGCTCGTTCTACCTGGACCGGGGCTACCTCAAGTTCAATGTGGATTCCACTCAGGTTTCGATTACCCCGGACAAAAGGGATGTCTACATTACCCTCAATATTACCGAGGGCGAGCCGTACACGGTGGCGGATGTGCAACTGAGCGGGGATTTCGGCGTCGTTGCCGAACCGGACCTGCGCAAGCTGATCGCGCTCAAGCCGGGTGACGTTTTTTCCCGCGCCAAGCTGACCGAGACCGCCAAGGCGATGGGTGAGCGGCTGGGCGAGGAGGGCTACGCCTTTGCTAACGTCAACGCTGTGCCGCGCGTAGACGATGCGGCCCACCAGGTGGCGCTGAATTTCGTAGTGGATCCGGGCAAGCGGGTCTATGTCCGGCGGGTCAATTTCCAGGGCAACATCAAGACCCAGGATGACGTACTGCGCCGGGAGGTGCGGCAGACGGAAGGCTCGTGGTTCTCGACCAAGGACACCGAACGCTCCAAGACCCGTTTGCAGCGGCTGGATTACCTGGAAAGCGTCAATCTGGAAACGCCCGCCGTGCCGGGGACCAACGACCAGGTGGACGCCAACTTCACCGTGGTTGAGCGGCCCTCGGGCAGCCTGATGTTCGGTATCGGCTATGGTCAGGACGCGGGCCTGTTGCTGAACGCCAGCCTTACCCAGAACAATTTTCTGGGTACCGGCAACCAGCTTGGCCTGGTGCTGAACAACAGCGATACCGGTCAGAACTACAATATTTCCTACAACAACCCCTACTATACCCCTGACGGCGTCAGCCTTGGGTTCCAGCTTTTCTATCGGGAAATCGACAGTGCCGAGGCGAATACGGCCGACTATATTTTAAACAGTTATGGCGCCCAGGTTAATTTCGGATTTCCGCTTAACGAATTCGATACTTTGCGGTTGAGTCCAGGCTACGAGCACATCTGGATTGACACGTTCGGGTGTGGAGGACCGGAAACTGAGACGTTCAATGAGACGCCGCAGGAAATTTGCGAGTACGTGAGCCAGAACGGCGATACCTACAACGAGTTCAAGTTGAACGCCAGTTGGGCGCGTGACAGCCGCAATCGGGTCATTTTTCCAACGAACGGTTACTTGAACCAGCTTGCTGCCGAGATCGCCATTCCGGGCAGCGATGCCGAATTCTACAAGCTGAGCTATCGGGGTATTGCCTACTTCCCGCTGGCGCGTTGGCTGACGTGGACGGTGGGCGGTGAAGTGGGCTACGGCGATGGATATGGCGATACCGATGAATTGCCCTTCTTCGAGAATTTCTATGCAGGCGGCCTGCGCTCGGTGCGTGGCTGGAAAGCCAATACTCTAGGCCCTCGCTACAGTAACGATGAACCTGGCGGCGGCTCATTCAAGACTATCGCCAGTACCCAGATGATTCTTCCCGTACCGTTCCTGGAAAAATCCGAAAATGTGCGGCTGGCGGCGTTTTTTGATGTTGGCAACGTATTCGCCACTCCGAGTGATTTCGACGCTAACGAATTACGCTACTCAGTCGGTTTGGCCGGGTTTTGGATTTCGCCGCTGGGACCCATCGTGTTAAGCGTTGCCGCTCCGCTCAATGAAAAATCCGGGGACGAAACGGAAGTATTCCAGTTTTCCTTTGGCGTACCGCTGAATTGAGGCTGAAGATTGATCTTGATTTTTTGTATTGGGGCGATGTCCCGCACTATTCTGCTGATGGAGGTATGAACGTTGAAACTTGTGCGTAATGTATTGATCGCGGCCGCCTTGGCGTTGCCGGTTTCTCTGGCCCAGGCCGCCGATGTGAAGATTGGTTTTGTCAGCATCGCCAAGATTTTGAGCAGTGCGCCCCAGGCCGAAGCGGCCAGCAAGCGGCTGGAGCAGGAATTCGCGCCGCGTAAGAAGGGCCTGGATGATGCGCTTAAAGCACTGCGCAAGCAGGAAGAAAAACTGGCTAAGGATGGGGCCGTGATGAGCGACAGCCAGCGCCGCAGCCTGGAAAGTGAAGTTCGTAACCAGGCCCGGGAATTGAAGCGGACCAGCGATGAATTCCGGGAGGATTTCAACCTGCGCCGCAACGAGGAACTGGGCAAGTTCCAGAAGCAGGTGCTGGAGGTGATCAATGGTGTCGCCAAAGAGGAGGGCTTCGATCTGGTGATCAATGACAGCGCGACGCTGTACGCCAGTTCCCAGGTAGATGTGACGGACAAGGTGCTCAAGCGCCTGACGTCCAAGTAGCCGCAGAGACATGGTCACGCTGGGCGAAGTCGCAGCGGCGGCAGGCGCGCGTCTGCAAGGCGGCGATGCGGCAACGGTCGTGGTTGGCGTGGCGCCTCTGCATCGCGCCGGGCCAGGACAGCTCAGCTTCCTTATCCATCCCCGCTATCGCTCCTGCCTGGCGACTACCCAGGCCGCTGCGGTGATCCTGTCGCCCGAAGACGCCCGGGATTGCCCGGCGCCGGCGGTAATGGCCGCCAACCCGCAGGTCGCCTATGCCCGGGCGGCGGCACTGTTCGAACCGGCGGCTGAGGCGCAGCGTGGCGTTCATCCAACGGCCTGGGTCAGTCCCACTGCGGTGGTCGCCGCCGACGCCTGGATTGGCCCGCACTGTGCGGTGGAAGCAGGCGCGGTGATCGAGACCGGCGTGATCGTGGGGCCGGGCTGCGTGATTGGCGAACAGGCGGTGATCGGAGCGGGAAGCCGGCTGGTGGCGCGGGTGACGGTTTGCCACCGAGTGCGGCTGGGGCGGCGGGTGCTGGCGCATCCGGGCGCAGTGATCGGCAGCGACGGTTTTGGTCTGGCGCTGGATGCGGGCGGCCGCTGGCTCAGAATTCCCCAACTGGGCTGCGTGGTGGTTGGCGATGATGTCGAGATCGGCGCTAATACCACCATTGATCGCGGTGCGCTGGAAGACACCGTGATTGAGGACGGAGTCAAGCTGGACAATCAGATTCAGGTGGCCCACAACGTCCACATTGGCGCCCACAGCGCGCTGGCCGGCTGCGTGGGCATTGCTGGCAGCGCCCGGATTGGCCGGCATTGCATGATCGGCGGCGGTGTCGGTATCGCCGGTCATCTGGAAATCGCCGACCGGGTGCAGATTACCGGCATGTCGCTGGTCACCCAGTCCATTACCGAGCCGGGTACGTATTCTTCGGGACTGGCGGTGGAGCCTAACCGGCGGTGGAACAAGATCAGCGCCCGCCTGCGCCGGCTGGATGAACTGTTCCGGCGGTTGATCGCCCTGGAACGAACAATCAATCGAAATAACGCCCCGCCCTTACTCAGCCAAAACGACCAGGATTGAAATAAAAGTGATGAATGAATCCATGGATATTCAGGAAATTCTGGAATACTTGCCGCATCGTTACCCATTTCTGCTGATTGACCGGGTGCTGGCGATTGAGCCGGGGCGGTCGCTGACCGGTCTCAAGAACGTCAGTTTCAACGAACCCTTTTTCCTGGGACACTTTCCGCAACGACCGATCATGCCCGGCGTGCTGATTCTGGAAGCACTGGCGCAGGCGACCGGCGTTCTGGCGTTCAAGAGCGACGGTGGGAAGCCCGACCATCGTTCCATGTACTACCTGGTGGGCGTGGACAATGCCCGGTTCAAGCGTCCGGTGGGGCCGGGCGATCAACTGATCCTGGAGGTTCGGCTGGATCGGGTCAAGCGCGACATCGGTAAATTCACCTGCGAAGCCAAAGTGGACGGGCAGTTGGCGGCGTCCGCCGAGCTGATGTGCGCTAAGCGGGACATCAACCCGTGATTGATCCGCGCGCCGCAGTGGACCCAACGGCCCGACTGGCGCCAGACGTCAGCGTAGGGCCGTTCTCGGTGATCGGCGCGGATGTGGAGATCGGCGCTGGGACCTGGATCGGGCCGCACGTGGTGATCCAGGGACCGACCCGGATTGGCCGCGACAACCGGATTTACCAGTTCAGTTCGCTGGGCGAAATCCCGCAGGACAAGAAATATGGCGGCGAGCCGACCCGCCTGGAAATCGGTGACCGCAACACCATCCGCGAGTTCGTCACCATCAATCGTGGCACCGTGCAGGATGCCGGGATGACCCGCCTGGGCGATGACAACTGGATCATGGCTTATGTCCACATCGCGCACGATTGCGTGGTTGGTGACCGGGCCATCTTCGCCAACGGGGCGTCGCTGGCTGGCCATGTCCATGTTGAAGATGACGTGGTGCTGGGCGGCTTCGCCCTGGTGTACCAGTTCACCCGGCTGGGGGTGCACAGCTTTTGTGGCTTCGCCTGTGGGGTGCATCGGGATGTGCCGCCTTACGTGACCGTGGCGGGTTATCGCGCCGAGCCGCACGGTATCAATGCCGAGGGTCTGCGCCGGCGCGGCTTTGCTGATGCGGAGATTCAGGCGGTTCGCCGCGCCTATAAGGTCATTTATCGCGCCAATCTGCGGCTGGAGGAGGCGGTGGATAAGGTGCGGGAGATGACGGCGGAATGGCCGCGTTTGCAAATCCTGGCTGATTTTTTGGCGGCGCCGTCCCGTAATGGGATCGTTCGGTAGTACGGATTCGGTCCACGGAAGACACGGAAGACACGGACGGGAAGACACGGAGCGGTGGCTTCGTGTTGATGGAAGATGAGGACCGGTTGTCTATGCACATCGCTATCGTTGCTGGTGAACTGTCGGGCGATTTGCTCGGCGCAGGGTTGATGGCGGCGCTTCGGGCGCACTATCCACAACTCCGCTTTATCGGCGTCGGCGGGCCGGCAATGCGGGCTCAGGGTTTTCAGACCGTGGTTCCGATGGAACGGCTGGCGGTCATGGGGCTGGTGGAGGTGCTGCGACACTTGCCCGATCTGTTGACCCTCCGCCGCCAGCTTTACCGGCAATTCAGCGCGGATCCCCCTTTGGCGTTTATCGGCATTGATGCCCCGGATTTCAATTTGGGCCTGGAGCGCCGGTTGCGCGCTCGTGGCATTCCCACCGTGCATTACGTCAGCCCGTCGGTCTGGGCGTGGCGGCCGTGGCGGGTGCGCAAGATTGCCCGCGCCGTGGATTTGATGCTGACCCTGTTTCCCTTCGAGGCGGCGTTTTACCAGAAACACGGCGTGCCGGTGCGCGTCGTAGGGCATCCGCTGGCTGATGCCATTCCGCTGCGCAGCGATCCGGCGGCAGCACGGCAGGCCCTGGGATTGCCAGCGCCGGATGAAATGCCCGTCATCGCGTTGTTGCCCGGCAGTCGGCTGGGCGAGGTCAACCGGCTGGGTCCGCTGTTGCTGGATACCGCGATCTGGTTGCACGCTCGGCGGCCTGATCTGCGGTTTGTGCTGCCAGCGGCGACGCCGTGTCTGTATGAGATGCTGGCGGGGATGCGGGCTGAGCGCGCGCCGACCTTACCGCTGACACTGGCGCAAGGCCAGTCCCGTGAAGTGATGGCCGCCGCCGACGTGGTGGCGCTGGCTTCGGGCACTGCGACGCTGGAGGCGATGCTGCTCAAGCGACCGATGGTGGTGGCTTATCGGGTGGCGCCGATGACCGCGTGGCTGGCCCGGCGGCTGGTGCGGGTTTCCCATTTCGCCCTGCCCAATCTGCTGGCTGAGCGGGAATTGGTGCCGGAGTTTATCCAGGAAGCCGCGACTGTGGAAAATCTGGGGCCGGCGATTTTGCGCTGGCTGGACGAGCCGCTGGCCCGCGAACGGTTGACGATGGAGTTCGACGCGCTGCATCACGAACTGCGCCGCGACGCCAGTCGTCAGGCCGCTGACGCGATTGTGGAGTTGTTGCGCCTGCCGTGAAGGTGGGATCAGGCGGTGGAGGCCTTAGGCGATTTCCATACCAGACCTTGCCAGACCACCTCTGTAGGGACACGGCGCCGCCGTGTCCCTACTCTCTACGCGGCGTGGATGGAGCAGGGATAAACAAACTGGCGACGCTCAGGCTCAGTTCGGGCAGCAAAACCGGCGCAATGCTTTCCGTGGCTTCGGGATAGCGGATTTCGCGATAGCCTTCGGGGCTGGGGCGACGGTAAATTTCCAATCGTTGGCCAGCTACATCCAGCAGCCACACTTCCGGGATGCCCGCCTTGGCGTACAGCGGAACCTTGGTGTCCCGGTCGTAACGCAGCGTGCTGTCCGAGACTTCGATCAGGAGCAACACATCCTCCGGGCGGGGATGCGCGCTTTCATAAAAATCCGGGCGTGGTTTGAGCAAAACCATATCCGGCTGGGGTTCCGAATGCGCATCCAGCGCTACCGGGTTTTGCACATCCACGATGGCGGTATCGCCGACTTGCAGTGAAAACAGCCGGTT
>CALMNY010000191.1 GCA_937872125.1 uncultured Candidatus Competibacteraceae bacterium
GAAGAAGCCTATTCGGTTCAAGGCCAGCGGCTCGCGTATCAGGATCGTCAAATGGCGCAACAGGAATCGGTCCATGATCGTATTCACGATTGGGTTTGCTAAAAAAAGCGCCGAGCAGTTTTTTACATTGCTCAAACAACCTGGATTAAGCCGGGTGGTAGATATACGCCTGAAAAACGTATCACAATTGGCAGGATTTACTAAAAAAGATGATTTACGCTTTTTTCTGAAAAGCATTTGCGGCATTGATTATATCCATCTTCCTGAGCTGGCTCCGAATAAAAGCATATTGGATGACTATAAAGAGAATGGAGGAAGCTGGGATATTTATAAACGTGCATTTATTGATCTGATCAACCAGCGCCAGGTTGAAAACAAGGTCCCACACTATTTGATTGATGGTAGTTGCCTGTTGTGCAGCGAACCCACGCCCGAACATTGCCATCGTCGGCTGGTCGCCGAGTATCTCCGCGACCGCTGGGGCGATCTTGAAATCAGGCACTTGTAAAGCGACGCTCCAACCATCTTGAAACCAGAGAGAAGCCAACACGCCATGCTGGAAATCCGCAATCTGCACGTCACGGTCGAGGGCCGGGAAATCCTCAACGGCATTGACCTGACCATTCATCCCGGCGAAACGCACGCCATCATGGGGCCGAACGGCTCCGGCAAGAGCACGCTGGCGAATGTCATCGCCGGCCGCGAGGGCTATGTCGTCACCGAGGGCGAAATCCGTTTCGACGGTAAAAATCTGCTGGAGATGGACCCGGAAACCCGCGCCTGCGAGGGCCTGTTCCTGGCGTTCCAGTATCCGGTGGAAATCCCCGGCGTCGCCAATCTCTATTTCCTCAAGGCGGCGGTCAACGCCACCCGCAAGTATCGCGGCGAGTCGTCGGTGGACGCGATGGACTTCTGGGATTTGGTCCACGAGCGCATGGAACTGGTCAAGATGGACGAGTCCATGCTGAAGCGCTCGGTCAACGAAGGCTTCTCCGGCGGCGAGAAGAAACGCAACGAAGTGTTTCAGATGGCGGTGCTGCAACCCCGTTTCGCGGTGCTGGACGAGACCGATTCCGGGCTGGATATAGATGCGCTCAAGGTCGTCGCCGATGGCGTCAACGCCCTGCGCAATTCCGAACGCGGTTTCCTGGTCATTACCCACTATCAGCGCCTGCTGGATTACATCGTGCCGGATCACGTGCACGTGCTGTTCAATGGCCGCATCGTTCGTTCCGGCGGCAAGGAACTGGCGCTGGAATTGGAGGAGCAGGGTTACGCGCTGTACAACGAGGAGCCGGGCCGCGCGCGCCGGGCCGCCGCGTGAGAGACCAGCCATGACCGCTGCCGCGCCGCTGTTCTCCGACCCCTACCGCCCGGCCTTCGCCGACTTCGTGGCGAACCGCCGCGAGCCGGACGCTATCGCCCGCCTGCGCCGGGAAGCGTTCGACCGCTTCGAGGCGCTGGGCTGGCCCACCCGCCAGCAGGAAGCCTGGCGGTTGACCGATCTGAGCGCGTTGCAAACCCTCGCTCTCCAACCGCCCGCCGACGCGCTGGTGGATGCCGGGACGCTGCCGACGCTGGACGGGCCAACGCACCGGCTGGTTTTCGTCAACGGCCGTTTCGCGCCGGGCCTGTCCCACGTGCGCGAGTTACCCGACCGGGCGCTGATTGCCAGCCTTGGCCAAGCCTTAATGACTCATCCCGAACGGATCGAACCGCATCTGGATCGCTTGCCGGGCTTGGAACAGCACCCGTTCGCCGCCCTGAACACCGCATTCTGGGAAGATGGCGCAGTCGTGCATCTGCCGCGCGGAACCGTGATCGAGGAGCCGATTCATCTGGTATTTTACGCCGCCGCCGGCGACATGCGCCTCCATCCGCGCCTGCTCGTGGTTTTGGAGGATGCCGCGCAAGCCACGGTAGTCGTGGAGTATCGCGGCGCGGGCCGCGCGCTGAACGCGCCGCTCGCTGAATTGGATCTTGGTGCAGGCGCACTGCTGCATTACCACCAGATTCAGGAGGAAGCGCCACAAGCCTTCCACCTTGGGGCGATTCGGGTGCGGCAGGACCGCGCCAGCGAGGCGAATCTCCATCTGATTTCGGTCGGCGGCCAACTGGCCCGCACCGATCTGGCTGTGCTGCTCGACGGCGAAGGCGCGAGTTGCAGCCTCAACGGCCTGACCCTGGCGCGCGACCAGCAGTACGGCGACTATCACGTCCGGGTCGAGCACGCCCAGCCGCGCGGAACCAGCGAGCAACGGTTCAAGAGCGTGCTGGACGGCAAGGCGCGCTCGGTGTTCGACGGCATGATTTACGTCTGTCCGGGCGCCCAGAAGACCGACGCCCGCCAGACCAGCCGCAATCTGCTGCTGTCCCGGCAGGCCCAGGCCCATTCCAATCCCCGGCTGGAAATCCTGGCCGACGACGTGAAATGCGGCCACGGCTCCACCACCGGCTTTCTCGATCCCGACGCCGAGTTTTATCTGCGCGCCCGGGGCATTCCCGCCGCGCAGGCCCGAGCGTTGCTGGTTCACGCCTTCGCCAACGACAACC
The DNA here is from genome assembly GCA_937872125.1 of uncultured Candidatus Competibacteraceae bacterium. Lineage (GTDB taxonomy): Bacteria > Pseudomonadota > Gammaproteobacteria > Competibacterales > Competibacteraceae > Contendibacter. The sequence continues at coordinate 2,554 of CALMNY010000191.1, forward strand.
TGAATCAGATCCGCCTGACGCCCTTGCGCGAGCGCCTGGCCCGCCTGCTGGCTGACCGGCTGGCGCTGGATATCACCGAGGGGTAATCACCACATGAGCGCCTCGCCCACTCTTGCCATTGCGCCGACCGCCAGCGCCGGGTTGGACCTCGCCCGCATCCGCGCCGAGTTTCCGATCCTGCGTCAGCGGGTCCACGGCAAACCGTTGGTCTATCTGGATAACGCGGCCTCGGCGCAAAGACCGAAAGCGGTCATTGACGCCATCAGCGAGTGTTACAGCACGTACTACGCCAACATTCATCGCGGCGTCCACCTGCTGTCGGAACGCTCGACCGCCGCCTACGAAGGTGCGCGGGAGAAGGTGCGCGCCTTTCTGAACGCGGCCAGCGTCCAGGAGATCATCTTCACCCGCAACACCACCGAAAGCATCAATCTGGTCGCCAGCAGCTTCGGCGGCAGCACGGTGAAGACCGGCGATGAGATCGTTATCACCGGCATGGAGCACCACTCCAACATCGTACCCTGGCAACTGCTGTGCGAACGAACCGGGGCCAGGCTCAAGGTCGCGCCGTTCACCGACGCGGGCGAATTGATCCTGGACGAGTACGAACGCTTGCTGGACAGCGGGCGGGTGAAACTGGCGGCCTTCGTTCACCTCTCCAACGCCCTCGGCACCCTCAATCCGGTCCAGCGGATGATCGAACTGGCCCATGCGCGCGGCATTCCGACGCTGGTGGACGGCGCGCAGTCCATCCCCCATGTGGCGGTGGACGTGCGCGCGCTCGATTGCGAGTTCTACGCTTTTTCCAGCCACAAGATTTACGGGCCGAGCGGGGTCGGCGTGCTGTACGGCAAACAGGCGTTGCTGGAGGCGATGCCGCCGTATCAGGGCGGCGGCGACATGATCCGGCTGGTCACCTTCGAGAAGACCGAATACGCCGACCTGCCCAACAAATTCGAGGCCGGCACGCCGAACATCGCCGGCGTGATCGGGCTGGGCGCGGCGCTGGACTGGGTGAACGCCATCGGCCTGGACGCGGTCGCCGCTCACGAGCACGAATTGCTGGACTACGCCACCGCCCAACTGCAGGAGATTCCCGGCCTGAAGATCATGGGCACGGCGCGGGACAAGGCGGCGCTGGCGGCGTTCACCATTCAGGGCATTCACCCCCACGACATCGGCACCATCCTCGACCGCGAAGGCGTCGCCATCCGCGCCGGCCATCACTGCGCCCAGCCGGTCATGCAGCGTTACGGCGTCCCCGCCACGGCGCGGGCCTCGTTCGCCGTCTACAACACCCGCGACGAGGTGGACGCGCTGGTCAAAGCTCTCTGGAAAGTCAAGGAGTTATTCGAATAATGAACGACTTGCGCGATCTCTATCAGGAAGTCATCCTGGACCACAACAAGCGGCCCCGGAATTTCCGCATCCTCCCGCAACCGACCCACCACGCCGACGGCGTCAATCCGCTGTGCGGCGACCGGATCAGCGTGTTTCTGGACATCGAAGACGGAATCATCCGGGATATTGCCTTTCAGGGCGCTGGCTGCGCGATTTCCAGCGCCTCGGCCTCGCTGATGACGGAAGCGCTCAAGGGCAAGCCGGTCGCCGAGGTCGAGCACTTGTTCGAAGCCTTTCACAACGTCGTCACCACCGACTGCGAATGTCCGCGCGGACTGGGCAAGCTCGGCGTGCTGGCCGGGGTGCGTGACTATCCCAGCCGCGTCAAGTGCGCCACCCTGGCCTGGCACGCGGTGCGCGCCGCGCTGGAACGCCATGCGGAACCCGTAGCTACTGAGTGAATTGAATCCGCCGAGGAGACTGATCATGACCACCACCACGAACCTGCCCGACGCCGACGAGATGGAGGCCAAGGTCATCGCGGCGTTGAAAACCGTCTACGATCCCGAAATTCCGGTGGACATCTACGAGTTGGGGCTGATCTACGGGCTGGACGTCGATCCACTGGGCAACCACGCGGACATTCAGATGACCTTGACCGCGCCCGGCTGTCCGGTCGCCGGCTCGATGCCGGAATGGGTGGAAAACGCTGTGCGCCACACTGCGGGGGTTGAATCGGTCAACGTCGAACTGGTTTGGGAGCCGCCGTGGACGCCGGAGCGCATGTCCATGCGCGCGAAGCTGGAATTGAATATGCTTTGAGATTCCACCCGGCCCGGTTTGCGCTGGGCGACTATTGCTGCCGTGATCAGGTAAAGCGCGCGGCCACATCGGGAAGCTGTTAAAATGCGCCGCATTTTTTAATGTGATGCTTTTTTTCGCCCGTTCTCACCAGCGGGCGCGGATAAACCGAGGATTACCCGAATGCCACGTCCATACAATTTTAGTGCGGGTCCCGCCATGCTGCCCGAGGCGGTTCTGGAACAAGCCAAGGCCGAGATGCTCGACTGGCGCGGTTCCGGCATGTCCGTGATGGAAATGAGCCATCGCGGCAAGGAATTCGTGTCCATCGCCGAACAGGCCGAAGCTGACCTGCGCGAACTGCTCAACATTCCGGCGAATTACAAGGTGCTGTTCCTGCAAGGGGGCGCCTCCAGCCAGTTCGCCATGGCGCCGATGAACCTGCTGCGCGGCAAAACCAGGGCGGATTATCTGAACACCGGACAGTGGTCGAAAAAGGCCATCTCCGAGGCCAAGAAGTTCTGCCAGGTCAACGTCGTCGCCAGTTCCGAAGCGGTCAACTTCACCACCGTGCCGGCCCGCGATACCTGGAAGTGCGACCCCGAAGCCGCCTATCTGCACTGCACGCCGAACGAAACCATCGGCGGCGTCGAGATGCACACCATTCCCGAGGTCAGCGCGCCGCTGGCGGCGGATCTGTCCTCCACCCTGCTGTCGCGCCCGCTGGACGTGAGCAAGTTTGGCCTCATCTACGCCGGCGCCCAGAAGAATATCGGCCCGGCCGGGCTGACCATCGTCATCGTCCGCGACGATCTGATTGGCCAAACTGTAGCCGGCACGCCGACCATGCTCGACTACGCCGCCATGGCCAAGGACGGTTCGATGTACAACACCCCGCCGACCTATGCCTGGTACATCGCCGGGCTGGTGTTCCAGTGGCTGAAGGCGCAGGGCGGGCTGGCGGCGATGGGCGAACGCAACAAGGCCAAAGCCGACTTGCTCTATAAGGCCATTGACGAATCCGGCTTTTACAAGAATCCCGTTGATCCTGCTTACCGTTCGTGGATGAACATACCGTTTATCCTGCCTGATGAGGCGCTGGACAAGCCGTTCCTGGCCGAAGCCAAGGCGGCCGGGCTGTTGACCCTGTCCGGCCACCGTTCGGTCGGCGGGATGCGCGCCAGCATTTACAACGCTGTGCCGCTGGAAGGGGTCAAGGCGCTGGTGGACTTCATGGCCGATTTCCAGAAACGGCGCGGCTGATCATCCCCACCCCTACCCTCCTCCGCCAAGGGGGAGGACGTGTTTCCTACCCAACCTGATTTGAAGACGATGTACAAAATTCTGACCCTGAACAACATCAGCGTTTCCGGCCTGGAGCGCCTCCCCCGCGACCGCTACGAGATCGCTTCCGAAATCCAGAATCCCGACGCCGTACTGCTGCGTTCCTACAGCATGCACGACTGGCCGGTTCCCGCCAGCCTCAAGGCGGTGGGTCGCGCCGGCGCCGGCGTTAACAATATCCCCGTGCCGCAGATGACCGCCAAAGGCATTTGCGTGTTCAACGCCCCCGGCGCCAACGCCAACGCCGTTAAGGAACTGGTGCTGGCCGGCATGTTGCTGGCCGCCCGCAACATCTGTCCGGCCTGGGACTACGCCCGCAAGCTGCAAGGGACTGATGCCGAACTGTCCAAGCAGGTCGAATCCGGCAAGAAGCAATTCGTTGGCATCGAGCTGCCCAACCGCACCCTCGGCGTCATTGGCTTGGGCGCGATCGGCGTCAAGGTGGCCAACGCCGCCCGTGCGCTGGGGATGCGGGTGATCGGTTATGACCCGCACATCACCGTCAGCAACGCCTGGCAACTCTCCTCGCAGGTCGAACAGGCGCTGAGCGTCAACGAGATGGCGGCGCAGGCCGATTTCATCACCCTGCACGTGCCGCTGAACGACGCCACCCGCCAGTTGATCAACGCACCTCTGTTGAAGAACGCCAAGGCTGGGCTGATCCTGCTGAACTTCTCCCGCGAGGGCGTGGTGGACGAGGAAGCCATTTACGACGCCTTGCAGGCCGGCAAGCTGAAATCCTATGTCTGCGACTTCCCGACCAACCGGCTGAAGGATCATCCGCGCGCCATCATGCTGCCGCATCTGGGCGCTTCCACTGCCGAGGCCGAGGATAACTGCGCGGTCATGGTCGCCGATCAGGTGCGCGATTATCTGGAAAGCGGGACGGTTCACAATTCGGTCAACTTCCCGGAAATGGTCATGCCGCGCAATGGCGGGCCGCGCCTGGCCATCGTCAACGCCAACGTGCCGCACATGATCGAGCGCATTTCCAAGGCGATTTCCGGGGCCGGCATCAACATCCTGGACATGCTCAACAAATCGCGCGGCGATATTGCCTGCACTCTGGTGGACACTGCCGACCCGGTGGTGGACGAGGTGGTGGCGCAAATCGCCGATACTCAGGGAGTTCTAAGCGTGCGGGCGCTGTAAGAAGCGGCGGAAGACCGGGGGACAAGGTTAAAATGACCTTTCCCCCTGCCCTTTATCCTTCGCTCTTGATGTTCTGTGCGATGTCGAGATACGCCAGCCAGTAGCGGGATAAATCCTTGATGCAATCCGCCCGGGTCAGCAGCGTAGCCATATCGGTCTTGATCCGTTCAACGTCAGACAACAAGGCAGACAGACCGGTATTCAGTTCACTGAGATACTTGCTGCGATTGGAAGCGACGAGAGCGATCCGGGTGGTCAACAGGCGAATGCGCAGATACAGTAAATCACCGGGCACATTGGTTTGAGGGGGGGCTTGCCCCGCACCTTCGTCCGGCGATGGGTCTTTCAGGTTCAGCAACAAAGCTTCCAGCCCTTCCACCCGAGAGAGCATCATGCCGATGTGACTCTGGGTGGAGGTGCGGTGCGCCAGTGGCTCCAGGACCGCTATTTTGTCCTCTAAAACCCGCCGCTGCTCCTGCACGCGCGCCCGCACGCGGTCGATCTCGCAGTCAGTCCCGATCAGGCGCAAATTCAAGTCTTGCAGTTCTACGTCGAGGCCGTCGAGAAAATCGCGCAGTTCTCCAGCCAGAACTCGCTCCAGCGCCATCGTGCTGAACCGTTCCCAGAGTGTATCCGTCTGAGCGCGCAACTGTTCGAGGTCCTGGCGCAATCCAGCGACCCGATCCAGGATATCCCGCACGTTCCGCTCGTGGACCACCCGATCCTGTACGCTCCAGGTTTGCGCCATCATCGCGCCTTCCTTCAACACGTAGGAGAGACTTGCCGGCGCCGCCTCTTCTTCGTTTTGAATCAGATCAGTCTCCACGCTGAGCCTCTCCTGAGTCGGCAAGGTAAAAGTTCCGGGGGAAATCGCGCGGCGGTTCGTCCGGGTCTTTAATCCTGATAGGTCCAGCCATCAGGAAAGTCGTGGCTGACCCCATGGACATCGTAGACGCAAAAATCCTGTTCGGGCAGATCGGGAAACAGCGCCTGAGCCTTGTCTTCCGCCTGTTGTTCAGTTTCGGCCAGGACAAGCGCGACGTTAAGCAGTTTATCGGAACTGGGGTCTTCCACCACGATGAGGTACGGTTTCATGGATACTCCCTTGCAGTTGGGGTTGAGTGTTGGCGATGGTGTTCTGGGTTAACGGCTAGTTCAGGCGGGCGCTGACCCGCACGGGCGAATCATGTATAGCGTTGAATACGGAACTGATGATCCGACTCGCGGATGATGTCGCCAACATGGAGGTTGAACACGCCGGTCGGGCGGTCGGTGAAATATTGGCGCAAGGTCTCCCGCACCACGGTAAAGGCCAGTTGCTCCCAGGGGATTTCCGCTTCGGCGAACAGCCCCACCTCCAGCGTTTCCTCGCCGGGGCTGGCGGCGCCATCCCGGAGTTGGCCACGAAACATCAAGTACACCTGGCTGACGTGCAGCAGCGAGTATAAGCCGTACAGGGTTGGATTTTCGACTACGGCGTTGGCTTCCTCCAGTGCCTCGCGCACCGCTGCAGTGACCGCCGATTCGCCGTTCTCCATGAAGCCGGCGGGCAATGTCCACAAGCCGTAGCGTGGTTCGATAGCGCGCCGGCACAGCAGAATGCGGCCCTGCCATTCAGGAATGCAGCCGGCGACGATCTTCGGGTTCTGATAATGAATAACGTCGCAGGCATCGCAGACATGCCGGGGCAGGTTGTCGCCGGCGGGAACGCGCAACGTCACCGGGGCGCCGCATTGGCTACAGAATTTCATCGGGCGTGATCCTTCCGAATGGGTGCTTGATTCTAGCAGGAAATTATTTGACCATGCCTGCATGAACGGTAGATCGCTCGGCGCGGGTTCCACCGCTGCATGACTGCCCGTCCGCAAACGCCAGCACCGTTGGCGGCTGATTTTCGGCGGCGGATAGCGTCGGGTACGCGCCTGACTGTCGCTGGCCCGTCAACGGCCTGTATGAACGCGGTGCCCGCCAGCAACTGCGCAAGCGCGCTGCCAATCTGGTTCCTCCGGCGTTCAGTTAATCGCGCTGCTGGCGCTGTCCGACCAGGGCGCTCCCACCTATAAACTATGGGGTGGCCGGCGTGCTGGCCGGGCCAGCCTCTACAAGAACCCTCGAAGAACCGAAATAGAAAATTCAACATCGGTGCTAGATGATTGTTTTTTACATAACATTACTTGTATTTATGACTACCCTGATCCTGACTTGTCGTCTGGCCCAATTAAACTCACGCTGGTCGATACTGGATCAACCCAACCCACGTTCTCTGCACCAGCAACCGACGCCTCGTACCGGCGGACTCGCGGTCTTGGCGGGCGGGCTGATAGGCAGTGTGCTGACTGGCCTGGTGGTCGCGCCAGTCGCCGGCTCCACCCTGGCGCTTTTGCTGCCAGGCCTCGTTCCGCTGGCCACGCTGTCCTTTCTCGATGACCGCCATGGCGTTCCGGTCAAATGGCGGGTTCTGGCCCATGGCTGGGCCGCCGTCAGTTTGCTGATCGCTGAATTCGCTCCCGATTCTCTTGAACTGCCCGGTCTCGCCGGGACGATTCCCGCCTGGACGGCCCTCCTCCTGACTTTCCTGTTCATTGTCTGGATGATCAATCTCTACAACTTTATGGACGGGATGGACGGCTTCGCCGGCGGCATGGCGCTGATCGGGTTCTCAACCCTGGCCTGGCTGGGACAGGCGAATACTGGATTCGCCGCCTTCTGCCTGAGCGTGGCGGCGGCCAGCGCAGGGTTTCTGGTCCATAACTTCCCGCCGGCCAAAATTTTCCTCGGCGACGTCGGTTCCACGACGCTGGGTTTCCTGGCGGCGGCGTGCAGCCTGGGGGGAAGCCGGGCGGGGCTGTTCCCGCTCTGGACCGCGTTACTGATATTTTCGCCGTTCATCGTGGACGCCACCGTGACCTTGCTGCGTCGTCTATGGCATGGCGAGAAAATTTGGGAAGCACACCGGACCCATTATTACCAGCGGCTGGTGTTGCTCGGCTGGGGACACCGCCGAACGGTGCTGGTCGAGTACACCCTGATGGCGGCTTGCGCAGGATCGGCCCTGTTGGCGGTGCGCCTGCCGCCCGCCGGGCAGCTCATGCTGGCCTTGGGCTGGATCGTGATCTATGGCCTGTTGCTGTGGGGAGTCGGTCGGCTGGAGCGGCGGCGTGCTACAGTATCCGCCCCGTGAAGCTCGAATCTCTGCTCAATCTGCCCACTCCGGTTCGCCGCGCTCTGTTGATCGCGGGCGATATGCTCGCCGTACTGGTTGCGGTCTGGGCGTCGTTCGCCATTCGCGTGGGTGAGTGGTGGCCAGACCTGTTGCCGGACGTGGCGTGGCTGTTCCCTCTGGCGGTGGTCATTGTCATCCCCACCTTCGCCGCGGTCGGCTTATACCGGCCTATCCTGCGCTACGCCGACGAAAGCCTGCTCTACACCATCCTGTTCGGCGCCAGCGCTGGCGTACTGTTGATGATGGCGGTGTGGGTGCTGGCGGGCGATGGCTTGTGGCTGCGCTCATTCTGGCTGATCTGCTGGCTGGTACTGATGGCGCTGGTGGGCGGAGGCCGGTTGTTGCTGCGCCGCTTTTTGCGACGGCGGTTTCGCCGGGCGGCGGTGCGCACCCCGGCCATCATCTATGGCGCGGGTGAGGCCGGCGCGCAACTGGTCAACGCTTTGCGCTACAGCGCCGAATTCGAACCGGTCGTGTTTGTAGATGACAACCCTCAATTGTGGGGCAGCATCGTCTGGGGCCTCAAGGTCCGGGCGCCGACCAAGTTGCCGCGCCTGATCTCCAAACACCAGGCGCAACTGATCCTGCTGGCCCTGCCCTCGACGCCGCATCGCCGCCGCCGGGAAATTCTGGAGTCGCTGGCGGGTTTGCCGGTGCGGGTCATGGACTTGCCCACCCTGGCGGAATTGACCAGCGGCGCCCGGCGCATTGATGAATTCCGTGAGATTGATGTGGCGGACATTCTTGGCCGCGATTCGATTCAGCCCAACGCCGCATTGTTGCAGGCACGGGTGAGCGGCAAGGTGGTGATGGTCACCGGCGCAGGCGGTTCAATCGGCGCCGAACTGTGCCGGCAAATCCTGCCGTTGCAGCCGCGTCGACTAGTACTGTTCGAACGCTCTGAATACGCCTTGTACGCTATCGAACAGGAACTGCACGCCATGCTGACCAATATGGCGCAGTCTCACTCTCCTGGCTCTGATTCCACCTCCATGCCGGGCGAAGGTGGCGTCGAGCTGATTCCGCTGCTGGGTTCGGTGGCGCATCGCCGGCGGTTGCAAGCAGCCATGGAGCAGTTCGAGGTGCAGACGGTCTATCACGCCGCCGCCTACAAGCATGTGCCGATTGTCGAGCACAACCCGATCGAGGGCGTGCAGAACAATGTATTTGGCACCTGGCGCGCCGCCGAGGCCGCCATCGCCGCCGGGGTCGAAACCTTCGTGCTGGTGTCCACCGACAAGGCAGTGCGGCCGACCAGCGTTATGGGCGCGACTAAACGGCTGGCGGAATTGATCCTTCAGGGGCTGGCGGGCGAGGGTGTGGCCACTTGCCTGTGCATGGTGCGATTCGGCAACGTGCTGGATTCCTCCGGGTCGGTGGCGCCGCTGTTTCGCGCGCAAATCCGCCAGGGTGGCCCGGTGACGGTGACTCATCCCGACGTGGAGCGTTATTTCATGACCATCCCGGAAGCGGCGCAACTGGTGATCCAGGCCAGCGCCCTGGCCCAGGGCGGCGAGGTGTTTCTGCTGGACATGGGTGAACCGGTGCGAATTTTCGATCTGGCCCGACGCATGATCCATCTGTCCGGCTTGACGGTGCGCGACGACGAGCATCCCGACGGCGACCTCGAAATCCAGTTTACCGGCTTGCGCAGCGGCGAGAAGTTGCGGGAGGAACTGTTGATCGGAACCAATGACCTGCCGACTGAGCATCCGATGATCCGGCGTGCCCGCGAGCAGTCGCTGCCTTGGCCAACGGTGCAGGATTGTCTTGAGCGGTTGGCGGCCGCCTCGCGGAATTTCGATTATCCGGCGGTGCGGGCCATTCTGCGGGAAGCGGTGGCAGAGTATCAGCCGGAGAATGGCATCGAGGACTGGGTGTGGCAGGCAGGCAAGGCCGACGCAGTGACGCTGCCCGGGAGAGTCTGAAAACCAAGGCGATCAATACCGCCCCAACATCAGTTCCAGCACCAGCTTGCTGCCGAAATAGGCCAGCGCCAGAAAAACGAAACCGCTCAGGGTCCAGCGGATGGCGGTGCGCCCGCGCCAGCCGAAGCGCCAGCGGCCCCACAGCAGCACCCCGAACACGCCCCAGGCAATGAACGACAGCGTCGCCTTGTGCACCAGATGCTGGGCGAACAGGTCATGCAGGAAAAACAGGTCGCTGACCAAGGTAATGCTGAGCAGGATAAAACCGGCGCCGATCATCTGGAACAGCAGCGATTCCATCGTGGTCAGGGGCGGAATGCCACGCAGGAAGCCGCCTGGCTGCCGGTGGCGCAAGCGGTAATCCTGAATGGCCAGCAGCACCGCCTGAACCGCCGCCAGCGCCAGCAGCGCATAGGCGAGAATAGCGATCAGGATATGCAGTTCCAGCGGCCACCGGCCAGCATCGGCGACGATACGCTCGGAAGGAAACAACAACCCCAAAACCAGCATCAGCGCATCGAATGGCAACACCACGATGCCGAGATTCTCGACCGGGCGGACCATGGCCGCCGCCAGCAACACCACGCCGATCAGCCAGCCGGTGAAGGACAGGGCGTTAAAGAAGCCCAGATTGAGGCCGGGGGGCTGAAACACGGTCTGCGCCAGAATCATGGCGTGCAGCAGCGCCGCACCCCAACCCAGCGCCAGCGGGCCACCCTTGGCACTGGCCGCGCCGGCGCTGGCGCGGGCCAGCCGCATGGCCAGCCCGCCGCTAGCGAGCAGATAGAGCAGGACAGCCAGGCCGCCGATCACCGCGTTCATCATCACGTTCCGCGAATGGTTTTTCTTCTAGCAATCATGGCATGGAATGCGGCCGGCTTGAAGCGGGTTTGTCACCCCATTCGCGGCAATGCGCCGGATACCCCTATAATCTCGGCCCACTCCGATTGCAGCAGTGAAGGTTAATGCCCATGTTCGAAAATCTCAGCGAGCGCCTGTTGCGCACCGTCAAGAATCTGCGCGGTCAGGGCCGCCTGACCGAGGACAACATCAAGGACGCTTTGCGCGAGGTGCGCATGGCGCTGCTGGAAGCAGACGTGGCGCTGCCGGTGGTGCGGGACTTCATCGCCCGGGTGCGGGAGCGGGCGGTCGGCCAGGAGGTTTTGCTCAGTCTGACGCCGGGTCAGGTGCTGATCAAGATCGTCAATGAGGAACTGATCCGGACCATGGGCGAGGCCAACGCGGAATTGAACTTGCGGGTTCAGCCGCCGGCGGTGGTGCTCATGGCGGGCTTGCAGGGTTCCGGCAAGACCACCAGCGTCGCGAAGCTGGCCCGCTGGCTAAAGGAGCGTCAGCACAAGAAAGTGATGGTGACAAGCTGCGACGTATACCGGCCCGCCGCCATCGAGCAGTTGCGCAAGCTGGCCGGCGAGGTCGGCGTGGAGTTTTTCCCCAGCGAGTCCGGGCAGGAACCGGAAGCCATCGCCCGCCAGGCGCTGGATCACGCCCGCCGCCACGGCGTGGAGGTGCTGATCGCGGACACCGCTGGCCGGCTGCACGTAGATCAGGACATGATGGCGGAAATCCAGCGGCTGCACGCCGCGCTCGATCCGGTCGAGACATTGTTCGTGGTGGACAGCATGACCGGCCAGGACGCCGCCAACACCGCACAGGCGTTCAACACCGCCCTGCCGCTGACCGGGGTGGTGCTGACCAAGACCGACGGCGACGCTCGCGGCGGCGCGGCGCTGTCCATCCGCCAGATCACCGGCAAGCCGATCAAGTTCCTGGGCGTGGGCGAGAAAACCGCCGCGCTGGAGCCGTTTTTCCCTGACCGGGTGGTGTCCCGCATTCTTGGCATGGGCGATGTGCTGAGCCTGGTCGAGGAGATGGAGCAGAAAGTTGACAAGGAAAAGGCGCTCAAGCTGGCGAAGAAGGTCCAGAAGGGCAAAGGCTTCGACCTGGAGGATTTCCGCGAGCAGATGGAGCAGATGATGAAGATGGGCGGCATCGCCAGCCTGCTGGACAAGATGCCGGGCTTTAATGCAGCAGCGGGACCGCTCAAGGATCAGGCGGCCGACAAGGAGGTCAAGCGGCTGATCGCCATCATCAACTCGATGACCCCGCAGGAGCGCCAGTTTCCCGACATTATCAAAGGCTCGCGCAAGCGCCGCATCGCCGCCGGTTCTGGCAATCAGATTCAGGATGTGAACCGGTTGCTCAAGCAGTTCGATCAGGCCCAGCGGATGATGAAGAAGATGAAGGGCGGCGGCATGATGAAGATGTTGCGCGGCTTGCAGGGCAAGCTGCCGCCGGGCGCGTTGCCGCCGTTCAAACTATAAGCGGGCTTAACAGTTGTTTTAAATCCCCGAAAGTTCGGGTAACATTCTTTGTTTCCTTAAGCCGCCCCGGACAGGGTGGCTTTTTCTTGTCCGAATTCGCAAGAGGTATTCGCAGCGCATGGTTACCATCCGCCTGTCTCGCGGCGGCGCCAAGAAGCGCCCCTTCTACACCGTGGTCGTGACCGACAGCCGCAACCGGCGCGACGGCCGCTACATCGAACGCATCGGTTTCTTCAATCCCATCGCCAGCGGTCA